>JBGUGM010000327.1:0-13980 GCA_045111535.1 Bacteroidaceae bacterium | reverse complement strand
AACTTGGACATCGCGAAGTATGTGCATGGCAAGGGTATCTGCAAGGTGTATTACTACATCAGTCCGAAGATTTGGGCGTGGAAGGAGTATCGCATCAAGAACATCAAACGGGATGTGGATGAGTTGTTCGCGATTTTGCCGTTTGAGGTGAAGTGGTTTGACGAGAGGGGATACAAGGTGCATTATGTGGGGAACCCGTGTGTGGATGCGGTGGAGAAGTGGAAGGAAGAGAGGGGAGCATCCGAAACGGCAGGAGAGCCTGGGGTGAAGAATCAGATTGCCATCCTGGCAGGAAGCAGACGGCAGGAAATCAAGGGCAATCTGCGCATGATGGTGGAGAATGCGGCGAAGTTTGAGGGCTATCGGCTGGTGATTGCCGGTGCTCCGAATCTGGAGGAGGCTTATTACAGGAAGTATATCCCGAGGGGGGTAGAGGTGGAGATTCGCTTCGGACAGACGTATCAGATATTGAGTGAGTCGGTGGCAGCGTTGGTCACTTCGGGTACGGCAACCTTGGAGACGGCAATCCTGCGGGTGCCTCAGGTGGTGTGCTATGGCACGCCTGCTGCCAAGTTCTTCACGTGGCTGCGTGGGGTGCTGGTCAAGGTGAAGTATGTCTCGCTGGTGAACCTGATTGTGGATAGGGAGATTGTGAAGGAACTGGTGGCTAGCGATATGACGAACGAGCGTGTCAGCCAGTGTCTGGGTGACATCCTGCCTGGAGGAAAGGCGCGTCAGCAGATGCTGGAGGATTATGAGGAGATGAACCGCATCTTAGGTGGTGCCGGTGCCAGCAGGAGGGCGGCTGAGGGGATGCTGAAGGAGTTGAGAAAATGAAAAAATGAAAGAATGAAAAAATGAAAAGTGAAAAATATGGAATACAAACTTACATACACGAAGGAAGAGGTGAAGCAACTGGAGAACTGGTTCGCCACTCACACGTTTGAGAAGGAACTGGATATGGGTGGTGGTCTCTTCATCAAGGATTTGGATTTGACCATCCCACCCATGTTACATGTGGCGCGGACTCAGTATGACAACAAGACGTTCTCAGGACAGATTCATCAGTTGTACCGCATCAAGGAGATGTTGGAGAGTTCGCCTTCGACACGGTTGGTCAAGTCGATGTAGTCCTGCACCGACAGTTGTTCGGGGCGTCGGGTGAATAGGGGGTCGGCAAGCATTGGGGAGTCTTTGCCGAGAATCTGTTTCATGCCATTGCGCATCATCTTGCGCCGCATGGTGAAGACTGACTTGACGATGCGACGGAAGAGTTGTTCGTCACAGCCCAGGGTCTGCTTGTTGTTGCGGGTGAGGCGAATGACAGCACTCTTCACCTTGGGTGGGGGATTGAAGACGTTCTCATGTACCGTGAAGAGGTATTCCACATCGTACCATGCCTGAATGAGCACACTCAACACACCATATGTCTTACTGCCTGGCGCTGCTGCCATGCGTTCTGCCACTTCCTTCTGAATCATGCCCGTGCAACAGGGGATGAGGTCGCGGTTCTCCACCATCTTGAAGAAGATCTGGGAGGAGATGTTGTAGGGATAGTTGCCCGTGAGCACGAAAGGCTTGCCATCGAAGACCTCCTGCAAGTCCATCTTCAGGAAATCGCCCTCGATGATGTTGTCACCTAACTGGGGAAAATGCTCATGGAGGTAGGGCACGGAATCAAAATCAATCTCGACCACTTTGAAGGGACGCTGCTTGGGGATGATGTATTGCGTTAGCACACCCATGCCGGGACCCACTTCGAGGATGGGAATGTCGGGGCAAGCATCAACGGTGTTTGCTATTCGTTGCGCTACACTGAGGTCGGTAAGGAAATGTTGACCTAAAAATTTCTTTGGTTTTATGCTGTCCATGAAAAAAAATGTTGCTGATGGATGTTGAATTATGAATTATTTCGTAACTTTGTGGCTGCGAAAATGATTATGGTGTAGAATGCTTTGCGCTGCAAAGTTACAACTTTTCTTGATGAACAGCAACAAAACGCTCAAAAAGGCTATCAATATTGCCATACCTTTCGTGTTGGGAGGTGGCATTCTGTGGTGGATGTATCGTGATACGGACTTTCATGCCATGGAGGAGACGCTCCTGCATGAGATGGATTGGGGATGGATGCTCTTCTCGTTGGTGTTTGGTGTGACGGCACAGATGTTTCGTGGCATCCGCTGGAAACAGACACTGGAACCGCTGGGCGAACATCCGCGCATGATGGACTGCATCCATGCTGTGTTTATCTCGTATGCTTCCAGTCTGGTGATTCCACGTAGTGGAGAGTTGAGCCGATGTGGAGTGCTGGCGAGGTATGACGGTACATCGTTCCTGAAGTCGTTGGGCACGGTGGTGACGGAGCGTGTGATTGACTCGCTGCTCATCCTGTTCATCACGTTGGTGGTCATCCTTTCGCAGGTGGGCATCTTCACGTCGTTCTTTGACCGCACGGGCACGAATATGTGTGACATCCTGCGAGGCTTCACAACGACAGGCTATATTGTGACTGCCATCTGTCTGGTCATCACGGTGATTTTCCTTTGGCTGCTCATGAAGCGATTCACGTTCATGGAGAAGGTGAAGGATATGGTGAACAAGGTGAAGGAGGGCATCCTCTCGCTGAGGGGAGTGGAGCACAAGGGATTGTTTGTGTTCTACACGCTGGCTATCTGGGCAAGTTATTTCCTGCACTACTGGATTACCTTCCAATGCTTTGACTTCACGGAGCACCTCGGTTTCACGGTGGCGATAGTGAGTTTCATCGTAGGAAGCATCTCGGTGATTGTGCCGATACCCAATGGAGCGGGTCCTTGGCACTTTGCCGTGAAGACCATATTAATATTGTATGGATTGGCAGATACGGATGCAGTCACGTTCGTGCTGATTGTACACACGATTCAGACGGCGTTGGTGCCTCTGCTGGGCATCTTCTCGTTGGTGGCATTGAGTTTCAGAACGCCTCAAAATAGTATTCATCATTAAATATAATCAAACTATGAATCCAATTGAAGAACTCTCTCCTAAAGGTGTATGGAAGAATTTCTATTCACTGACGCAAATACCTCGTCCATCGGGGCATACGGAGCAGGTGGCTAAATTCTTGGTGGATTTTGCCAAGCAGCATGGTGCTGATGCTCATATAGATGAGGCTGGCAATGTGGTGATGTCGAAGGGTGCCACACCTGGTTATGAAGACCGTGCCGTGACGGTGTTGCAGGCACACATGGATATGGTGCCACAGAAGACGAAGGACTGCAAGCATAACTTCGAGACAGACCCATTGGATGTCTATATTGATGGTGAATGGGTGACGGCTCGTGACACGACGTTGGGTGCTGATGATGGCATGGGTGTGGCTGCTGCGATGGCAATCATCGAGGATGACACGGTAGAGCATGGTCCTATCGAGGTGCTGATTACCCGTGATGAGGAGACAGGTTTGGAAGGTGCGTTCGGCTTGAAGGCTGACGAACTGAAGGCCAAGTATATGCTGAATCTGGATTCGGAGGAAGAGGGCGAAATCACCATCGGTTGTGCGGGTGGCGTGGATATCTTGTGCCGCATGGAGTATCAGGAGATGAATGTGGAGCCAGAGGGAATGCTTTGCTATGACATTGTCATCAAGGGACTCTTGGGTGGTCATTCAGGTCTCGAAATTCCACTGGGTCGTGCCAATGCCAACAAGTTGATGGCACGTCTGTTGTTTGCTGTAGTCAACACGGGCATGGCTTGGCTGTGCAGTTGGCATGGTGGCAATATGCGCAATGCCATTCCACGTGAGTGTGAGGCAAAGGTGCTGGTGCCTCAGGCAATGAAGGAGGAGTTCTTGGCAATGGTGGAGAAGTGCAAGCAGACTTTCATGGAGGAATATAAGGACATTGAGACAAAGGGCTTCCTGTTGACTGCCACAGAAATGGAGGAGATGCCGACGAAAGCCATTCCCGAAGATATTCAGGAGAATCTCATCAATGCGGTGTTGGCAGCGCATGATGGGGTGTTGCGTTATACCCCTTCGATGCCAGAATTGGTGGAGACCTCATGCAACCTTGCCATTATCGACATTGCTGACGGGAAGGCTGAAATCATCTCCTTGGCACGTTCATCGCAGGACAGCATGAAGCAGTATCTCTGCAACCAGTATATTGCTTGCTTCTCGATGGCGGGTATGGAAGTGAAACTGGAAGGTGGATATAGCGGTTGGCAACCCAACCCGAAGAGTCCATTGGTGGAGATGATGTCAGACATCTATGAGAAGATGTATGGCAAACGTCCTGTGGTGGGTGCTTGTCATGCAGGATTGGAGTGCGGCATCATTGGTGTGAACTATCCTGAGATGGATATGGCAAGTTATGGTCCCACATTGGTGAGCCCTCACACACCGAATGAGGCATGTCACATCCCATCAGTTGAGCGTTTCTACAACTTTACACTTGAAATATTAAAGAACATTCCAAAAAAATAACACTATGGCACTGAACAAGAACAAGGATTTGAAGATGTTTTACAGCATCGGCGAGGTGGCACAGATGTTTAACGTGACGGAAACCTTACTCCGTTTCTGGGAAAAGGAATTCCCCACCATCAAGCCACAGAAGGCGGGTCGTGGCATCCGTCAGTACACGAAAGCAGATGTGGAACAAGTGAGATTAGTCTATCATCTGGTGAAAGAACGTGGTATGACGCTGCAAGGTGCACGTGATACTATCAGACGTGACAAGAGCAAGACCGTAAACCGCAACATCGAGGTGATTGAGAAACTCAAGTACATCCGTGCGGAATTGCAGGCAATCGGCAAAGACATGAACGGCTTGGTTTGATACGTGTTGCGACAGACTCACTCATGAAAACAATGTGCCCCACACCGAAACAATCGGTGTGGGGCATATTGATTGGTATAACGTCTTACGAAATCTTATTCTTTCTCGTCGAGTGCTTTCAGTTTTGCCTTCACTTCTTCCATGTCAGCCTTGAGTTTATCCATCTTGCGGTTGAGTTCTTCGATGAGGGCATTGCCTTGCTTCGATTTGCTGCTGAGCGTGAGGAAGCCAAGGTTATTCTCATAAGTCTTGATCTCGTTGTTGAGAATGTCGAGTTGACGAGTCAGGCGTGAACGCATATCGTTGCCATTGCCGCCCTTGATGCTCTCCTTGAAGCGGTCAATACGACGCTTGGTGGCATTCTGGTTAGCATAGCCATAGAGACGATCCATCTGTTCACGAAGGAGTTTGTAGAGTTTGTCCTTCTCCTTGAATGGCACGTGACCAATCTGATTCCACTCTTCCTGTGCTTCGCGGAGTTTGGTGCGGAGGTCTCCTTCAAACTCTTCTGGCACAATGGCTGCGAGTGCATCAATGATGGCTTTCTTCTTCTCCATGTTGGCATGTTGCTCTTCGTGTGCACCTTTGTTTGCCTCTTTCTTGGCAGCGAAGAAAGCGTCGCAAGCAGCGTTGAAGCGTTCCCAAATCTGGTCGCTGTACTTCTTAGGCACAGTGCCAATCTCCTTCCACTTCTTCTGTAACTCAACGAGGGTGTCAGTGGTGGCTTTCCAATCCGTGCTATCCTTCAGCGCCTCAGCCTGTTCCACAAGTTCCAACTTGAGAGCATAATTCTGGTTGAGGTTCTCACGGACAGTCTGGAAGTATTCGTTCTTGCGGGTGAAGAAGTTATCGCAAGCAGCACGGAAGCGCTCGAAGATCTTGGTGTTCATCTTCTGAGGTGCATAGCCGATGGTCTTCCACTCTGCTTGCAAAGCGGTGATCTTCTCTGAGATAGTGTTCCACTCAGCGAATGTCTTCAGTCCTTCGATGTCGAAGCCTTCAATGGTTTCACAGATGGTGGTCTTCTTGGCAAGATTCTCTTCTTCCTTCTGTTTACGAGCCTCAAAGTATTCCTGATGACGCTTATTGATGACAGTGGAAGCCTCCTTGAAACGTGTCCAGATCTGTTCGCGAAGGTCACTTGCCACAGGACCCGTCTCGCGGAAGTCTTGGTGTAACTGCTGCAACTTGCGGAAAGCAACGATGATGTCTGTTTCCTCAGCCAGTTTCTCTGCTGCTTCGCACAGAGCAGTCTTGCGCTCCAAGTTCTTCTTGAAGTCGTAAGCACGCAGTTCGTTGCTCAGTTTCAAGGTGTCGTAGAATGCCTCTACTGCCTGCTGATAAGTCTTCCACAGGCTGGTAGCCTTATCTGCTGGCACTTCCTTGATGTCATTCCATTGCTGTTGGAGTTCCTTGAAGTCGTTGTATCCACGGTTGATCTCATCAGGATTATCCGTGAGTGCCTTTATCTTGTCGATGATTTCGAGTTTCTTCTGATAATTTGCCTCACGTTCCTGTTCCAGTGCAGCAGCGATAGCGGCACGCTTCTCACGGATGGCAGCCATCAATTCTTTGAAGGCAGTCTCCTCGGGATCAGGCTCAGGAGCGTATTCCTCGGCATTGCCTCCTTCTTCGATGAACTTCTTGTAAGCGGCATCTGCCTCTTGGCGGTGGATGCGGTAGAAGTTACTCTTGAGGCTGTCGAGTTCTTGGCGAGTGACCTCTTCGTCGCTTTCAGAAATCTCCTTGAGTCGGTTCACGACTTCAGTTTCAGTTTCGTAAGTGGCGATAGAAGTTGTTGAGGTTTCTGCCTGAGGCTCTTCGACAACTTCTTCTGCTGGCTCAGCGGCTTCTTCGGCTACTGGCTCGGCAACGGTTGCAGACTCTTCAACGACTGCAACTTCTTCTGTTGCTGGTTCTACTGTAGGCTCAACTACAGGTTCCTCAGTGGGGTTCTGAATTTCAGTCATAGTTCTTTAGTGTATTATATTAAGCATAATTGTATAGACATAGATAACTGCTGCAGGAATGGCAAGCAGTGAACTATCAAAGCGATCGAGCATGCCACCATGCCCAGGTAGGATATGACCAGAGTCCTTGATGCCCAACCTGCGCTTGAGCACAGATTCGACAAGGTCACCCCATGTGCCGACAATGACCGTGAGCGCAGCAAGCCCTGCCCAGAGGAGACGGCTTGTAGTGTCTGACAATGTCTCGGCAAATGGAATGAAACTGGCAATGATTTGTGATGCTGCAATGGCTGTGATGCCACCTCCGATGCTGCCTTCCCATGACTTATGGGGAGAGATGCGAGGGAAGAGGTGGTGCTTGCCCAACCATGAGCCCACCAGATAGGCTCCCGTGTCACTTGCCCACAGGAAAATGAACAGGGACAGGGCGTACCAATAGTAGTAAGTCACTCCTGCTGGAGTGCTGATGAAACAAAGTGTGTTCAGGGAAGCAAATGGCAAAGCGATGTACAACTGTGCCATGAAGGTCATGCCCCAATTCTGGATGTTCTCGGGGCGGTCAAAGTATATCTCAGATACCAAGAGGTAAATGATGGAGATGAGGTAGGGGATGAACACCTCCGACCCCATGATGTTTGTGTTGAATGCCCACACAGCGACAAACAGATAGGCTGCCGCAATCGTGGTGATGAAACGGTTGACATGCAGGTGCATGTGACGATTAACAATCGTAGTGAACTCCCACACCGTCAAGGTTGTGATGACCGTGAACAGGAGCAGCAGAGAGTAGGGGTTAAACACGATTCCGCCCACCAGGACGATAACGAATAGTGCACCCGTGATAGCACGTATAATCAGATTTTTCACGCTTCTTTAGGTTTGTCTGTTTCTGTTGGTTGTTCAGAGGATGGATTGTCAACACTCTGCCCAGCCTCTTTGGCTTTTTCAGCCTTCTCAATCACTGCCTGAACGATTTTCTGACGGATGAACTCCTCATTCTCTTTCTTATGGTCAGTGGAGTTGGCTGTCTGTTCCTCCTCTTTCTTCTCGTCTTCGGCATTGGCTGCCAGAATCTCGTCAGTACGTGAGGTCCATGGACGCTTACCAAAGATTTCTTCGAGGTCTTCGGCAAAGATGACTTCTTTCTCGATGAGTCTCTGTGCCAACTGCGCATGACCTTCCTTGTGCTCTAACAGCACTTTCTTGGCACGTTCATACTCACCAGCGATGAGGGTACGCACCTCTTCGTCAATCGTTTCGGCAGTCTTGTCACTATAAGGCTTGTTGAACTGGTACTCTTGATTGTCGTAATAGCAGAGGTTAGGCAGTTTGTCGCCCATACCTGCATAGGCAATCATGCCGTAAGCACGTTTGGTCACCTTCTCCAAATCGTTCATGGCACCTGTCGAAATGCGTCCTGTGAACAGTTCTTCAGCCGCACGACCACCCAATGTGGCACAGATTTCGTCGAGAATCTCTTCCTTCGTCGAGATTTGACGTTCTTCTGGCATGTACCATGCAGCACCAAGGGCTTGACCACGTGGCACGATGGTAACTTTCACCAATGGGTTGGCATATTCGAGGAACCATGAGATGGTAGCGTGTCCTGCTTCGTGAAGGGCAATGGTGCGTTTCTCTTGTGCAGTAAGCAGTTTGGTCTTCTTCTCCAAACCACCGATGATGCGGTCAACCGCATCAAGGAAGCACTGCTTATCCACCCATTCCTTGTTGTTGCGGGCAGCAATCAAGGCAGCCTCATTACATACGTTGGCAATGTCGGCACCTGAGAAACCTGGTGTTTGACGTGCTAACTGAGCCACATCTACCGTCTCGTCTATCTTTAATGGCTTCAGGTGTACCATGAAGATTTCCTTACGTTCGTTCAGATCGGGCAGATCCACATGAATCTGACGGTCAAAACGACCAGCACGGAGCAAGGCACCATCCAAGATGTCAGCACGGTTGGTGGCAGCCATGATGATGATACCACTATTGGTGCCAAATCCATCCATCTCTGTCAACAACTGGTTGAGTGTGCTTTCGCGCTCATCATTACCACCCATGGCAGCAGTCTTACTACGTGCACGACCAATGGCATCAATCTCATCAATGAAGATGATACATGGTGCTTTTGCCTTTGCCTGTTGGAAAAGGTCGCGCACACGGCTGGCACCGACACCCACGAACATTTCCACAAACTCTGAGCCAGACAATGAGAAGAACGGCACACCCGCTTCTCCAGCCACAGCCTTGGCAAGCAATGTCTTGCCTGTTCCCGGAGGACCCACAAGGAGTGCTCCCTTTGGAATCTTACCACCTAAGTTCGTGTATTTTTCTGGTTTCTTCAAGAAATCGACAATCTCCTGCACCTCCTGCTTGGCACCTGCTTGTCCTGCTACATCCTTGAAGGTGATTTGAGGCGAGTTCTTATCGTCTTTCTCGAAGAGTTGTGCTTTCGATTTACCTACGGAGAAGATACCACCAGCACCACCCATAAAGCCACTGCCCATTCCTCTCATGATGAATATCCAGATGAGGATGATGATGACAAGGGGAGCGAAGTTCCACAAGAGATTCGTGATGAAATCGTTGTCACGCTCGTAAGTGACTTTTCCTGTGAAGTTCCCCTCCTTGTTCTGTTCGTCAAGGTAACTCTCCAGATTGTCGATGGAGCCAAACTCCACCTTGATGCGGGCAGGCTTCTTGTTCTTGCTGACCGCACCATACACCTGCTTCTCGTGCTTAGCATCAATGGCGAGCGTGAGGGTGTTATTGTCTTTGTTGATGGTCACATCTGCCACATATCCCTTGGTCACAAACTCCTTGAAAGTGGTGTAATCAACGCTGCGTGAAGCAGATGTATCGTGTCGTGTGAAGATCATGAATGCCAATCCTGCAATGAGCAAGATATAGAGCCACGTGAAGTTGAAGCGTGGCTTTTGCATTCTGTTGTTGCTGTTATTCTTATTATTGTTTGTATCCATGTCTCGTTAGTCAATGTCTGGAATGTCAGTGATTTCGGCATCTTCCCATAGGTTGTCCACATCGTAGAACTCGCGTGCATCTGGCACAAAGATGTGTACAACCACATCAATGTAGTCAATGGCAACCCAGAGGTTGTTTCTTGTTCCGTCCACTGCTGATGGACGTGCATTCAGTTCCTTGCGAGTGAAATCGCGCACTGATTCTGTGATGGCTGCCACCTGACTGGGCGAGTTGCCTTCGCCGATGACCAGATATTTTGTAATCGTATCGTCAATGCCTTCGAGGTTGACTACACGTATTTTCTTTCCCTTCTTTTCTTGGATGCCTGCGATACAGGACTTCACTAACTTTTCGGTTTCTGTCATTTATATATATTATATGTGTATCAATTTTCTTCCAATTCCCGTTTCTTCTTCTCTTCAATCATCTGGAAATCCTTGGGGCGGAGCACGAAGTTGCTACCGAGGTACTTCTCTTTCACAATGACGTTATTGGCAAGTTCCACGGGTGTTCCTTTGAAGAGGATGCGACCCTCAAACAGCAGATAGGCGCGGTCAGTGATACAAAGTGTCTCCTGCACGTTGTGGTCGGTGATGAGGATGCCGATGTTTCTGTCCTTCAATTTCCACACCACATACTGAATGTCCTCCACTGCGATAGGATCCACACCTGCAAATGGCTCATCAAGCATGATGAACTTCGGGTCAATGGCAAGACAGCGGGCAATCTCACAACGTCTTCTTTCTCCTCCCGACAATTGGTTACCCCTGTTTTTTCTCACTTTCTGCAAGTTGAACTCATCCAGCAATCGCTCCAGATGCTCCCGCTGCTCCTCTGTCGATTTGTATTTCATCTCCAGCACCGTCATGATATTGTCTTCCACACTCATGGTGCGGAATACACTCGCTTCCTGTGCCAGATAGCCCACACCTTTCTTTGCACGGGTAGAGACAGGGTCCTTGGTGATTTCCTCGTCGTTGATGAACACCTGTCCACTATTGGGTACCACCAATCCCGTCGTCATATAGAACGACGTGGTCTTTCCTGCTCCGTTCGGTCCCAGCAACCCTACAATTTCGCCTTGGCGTACACTGATGGACACATTGTTTGCCACCGTGCGCTTTCCGTATGTCTTGACCAGATTACGAGTGTAGAGCGTGTTCCTGTCATCAGAAAACTCAGGTATGTTCTCATCCCCCGCGTTGGTGGTTATGGATTGTTTTTTTATCTCCATATCAATTCAAATTAGTTACAAAAGTACGAATTGTTTGGCGATTAGTCACTTTATAAAGGAAAAAACTATGTTAAAAGCCGTTCTTTTGAACAAAAATGACTAATTTTGCCAAGATTTTGCCATTTATAAATCATTAAATACGCAATAGAAGTGCTTTCAATAAAGAGTGGATTAACCCATCTGGGTCGATATGTCATGCTGATGGGACGTGTGCTTTCACAGCCCGACAGATGGAGAATGTTCTTCAAGCAGTATGTCACGGAGATGTATCAATTGGGATACAATTCCATTGGCATCGTGCTCATCATCTCCTTTTTCATTGGTGCTGTGATTTGTCTTCAAATCAAACTGAACATCCAGAGCCCGTGGATGCCCCGCATGGTGGTGGGCTACACGACGCGTGAGATTATGTTGCTGGAATTCTCGTCGAGTATCATGTGTCTGATTCTTGCCGGTAAGGTGGGGTCAAACATCGCTTCGGAGATTGGTACCATGCGCATCACGCAGCAGATAGATGCCCTCGACATCATGGGTGTCAATTCTGCCAACTACCTCATCCTGCCCAAGATTGTGGGGCTCATGACCATCATGCCTATTCTCGTCACGTTGAGTGTCGCGGCGGGTATTATGGGTGCTTATGCCACCTCCTTGATGGGAACGACTACCGTGCCCGAACTAGATGAAGGCTTCCGTTACCAGTTCAACCAATGGTTTTTCTGGTGCGGTATGATTAAGGCGGTGGTCTATGGCTTCATCATCACCAGTGTCTCTGCCTATAAAGGCTATACCGTCGAAGGCGGTAGTGTGGAAGTGGGTGTCTCGAGTACCGATGCTGTTGTGACCAGCAGTATTTTGATTCTCTTTTCTGATATTTTCTTGACAAACATGCTGACATGATAAAAGTAGAACACTTATATAAGAGTTTTGAAGATAGAGAAGTGCTTCAGGACATCAATGCCACGTTCCGTGATGGCGAGGTAAATCTCATCATTGGTCAGAGTGGTAGTGGTAAGACAGTGCTGATGAAGAACATCGTGGGTTTGCTCACACCAACGAAGGGCAGCATCTACTACGATGACCGCGATTTCGTGTCCTTGTCGAAGAAGGAGAAGATTCTTCTTCGCCGTGAGATGGGTATGATCTTCCAAAGTGCTGCGCTGTTTGACTCCATGTCGGTGTTGGACAACGTGATGTTCCCGCTCAATATGTTCTCGTATGATTCTTACGAAGACCGCAAGAAACGTGCACTCTATTGTTTGGCACGTGTCAATTTGCAGGGTGCAGAGAACAAATTCCCTGGCGAACTCTCTGGTGGTATGCAGAAGCGTGTGGCAATAGCACGCGCCATTGTTCTGCAACCAAAGTACCTCTTCTGCGACGAGCCGAACTCAGGCCTAGACCCTAAGACGAGCATTGTGATTGACGAACTCATTGCTGGCATCACGCACGAGGATAAAATTACCACTATTGTCAATACCCACGATATGAACTCCGTGATGGGCATTGGCGAGAACATCACCTTCATTTGCGAGGGGCGTGCCGAGTGGCAGGGCAATAACAAGGAGATTATGGATGCCACCAACAAGAAACTCGAAGACTTCATCTTTGCCAGTGATATTCTCCGTCAGGCAAAGGAACTGCACGACCAACAGAAGCAATGATTGTTTGCATAGCAGAGAAACCGAGTGTGGCACGTGACATCGCCAATGTGTTGGGTGCCAAAGATATGAAGCAGGGCTATATCGAGGGCAACGGCTATCAGGTCACGTGGACGTTTGGTCATTTGTGTGAACTGAAAGAGCCTGATGAGTACAATCCCCGTTGGAAGCGTTGGGACTTATGGGACCTTCCCATGATTCCTGCTCGCTATGGCATTCGTTTGAAGAATGATGATGGGGTGCAGCGTCAGTTTGCCACCATCGAGAAACTCATGCAAGCAGCCGACGGCATCATTAATTGTGGTGATGCAGGGCAGGAGGGAGAGTTGATTCAGCGCTGGGTCATGCAGAAGGCTGGGGCGAAATGTCCTGTCAAGCGTCTTTGGATTTCTTCTCTAACAGAAGAGTCTATCCGGGAGGGATTCAATAACTTAAAAGATCAGATAGAATATCAGTCACTTTATGAGGCGGGGCTTTGTAGAGCCATTGGTGACTGGACTTTGGGCATGAACGCCACTCGCCTCTATACGCTCAAATACGGACAACAGAAACAAGTACTTTCCATTGGACGTGTGCAGACACCCACGTTGGCGCTGATTGTGCGTCGTCAACAAGAAATAGAGAGTTTCGTGCCGAAGCAGAGTTGGGTGCTTTCCACCCTCTATCGCGACACCAAGTTTACAGCCATTGCCCATGATGAAGAGGCAGAAGCGGAGGATGCTGCCGAGGTGAAAGCGGCTGCAGAACAAGGCAAGGCCATCAAGAGCAAGGGACCCATCTACAAACAGATAGAGTACGCAACTGAGGAAGAGGGTCGTGAGGTGCTCCAATCCATCGAAGGGCAACCTTTTAAGGTGACAGACATTCAGAAGAAGAAAGGTACGGAAGCTCCTCCTCGTCTCTACGATTTGACTTCTTTGCAGGTGGATTGCAACCGCAAGTTTGGTTATTCAGCCGAACAAACCTTGCAACTTATTCAGAGCCTCTATGAGAAGAAGTTCACCACCTATCCACGTGTCGATACCACTTTCCTTAGCGATGACATCTACGCTAAGTGTCCTCAAACCCTCCGAGGACTGAAAGGTTATGAGCAGTTCACTCAGCCACTTGAAGGCAAACCGCTCCCCAAGTCGAAGAAGGTTTTTGATTCTTCCAAGGTGACTGACCACCATGCTATTATCCCTACAGGTGTGCCAGCCGTCAGTCTCACTGACATGGAGCGTCGCGTTTATGACCTCGTCACTCGTGCCTTCATCGCTGTATTCTATCCCGACTGCAAGTTTGAGACTACCACGGTGTTTGGTGAGGTGGTT
>JBGUGM010000326.1:0-7819 GCA_045111535.1 Bacteroidaceae bacterium | reverse complement strand
TTGGCACACAAACTGATTTAGCCTTGGCACTCAAATGAGTGAGAACGCTAAATTGAATCGAGTGCCAACGCTAAATCAAAATTAGTAGTAAGGCTAAATCATTTCATATGCCAAGGCTAAATGCCTAAGAACCTGTGGAATGGCGGGCACGGGGTCTCACCCATACACCATGTGGGGTTTGTGAAAGTGTGAGATAATACACAAAAGAAGCGCACCCATCTGGATGCGCTTCCTTATCTGGCTTGTTTCTTAGTCAAATTTTGTTGCGATGTGTGATTGACTACCTCACCCACTGCTCGGGATTGAGGCGTGTGCTTTCCTGACGGAGTTGGAAGTGGAGGATGTAGCGTCCATCGGAGTCTTGTCCGATGGCTCCGAGGGTGTCTTTCGTCTTGACGTTCTGACCCTTGCGGACAGAGACGGAGGAGAGACCTGAATAGACGGAGATGTAGGAGCCGTGACGGAGCATGACGATGTAGGAACCGCCATACTGGAAGATGGAACTGACAGTGCCATTGAAGACGGCACGGGCGGCACATCCTTGCTGACCTCGGATGTCGATGCCCTTGTTGTCGAGGGTGACGTTGCGGAGTCCTGCCACAGCATAGTTGCCATAGTGTCCGACCACGCTGTAACTACCTGTGATAGGCATCGGCAGACGACCCTTGTTGCTGGTGAAGTTGCTGGAGAGTTTGGCATCGGCACTGGCATCGTTGCTCTTCCATGCTTCGTATTTCTCACGTTCCACTTTCTCTTCCTTGGCAGCCACCTTCACATTGGCATCGGCTGTCTTGGCTTCTGCCTTGGCTTTCTCTGCGGCTTTATTGGCTGCTTCCTTCTCGGCAGCAGTCTTGGCTGCACGTTTGGCGGCTTCAGCAGCCTCGGCAGCCTTACGTGCCCGTTCTGCAGCGGCTTTCGCTTCTGCCAGTTTACGGGCTTTCTCACGTGCTTCGGCTTCGGCTTTCTTGCGGGCTTCCTCTGCCTTGCGTTTCCGTTCGGCTTCGGCACGTCGTTGGGCTTCTATCTCGGCTTGGATGATGCGGTCAATCTCGGCATTGAGTGCCTGTTCCTTCTTCTTGTAGTCCTGTATCTGTTGCTGTACAGTGGCGATGTTCTTGTTGAGGAAAGCGACTTGTGTCTGGGCACTTTCCTTCATGCTTTGCAAGGACTTCTTTTTCTGTTCCACGGCTTGCAGGTTCTGTTCCTTCTGGGTCTTGGCAGACAGGAGTTCGTTCTGCTTTGCCTTGACCTCCTGCTGCTTCTCCTTCAGGAGTTCGCCTTGTGCCTTTTGGAAGGTGGAGTACTCCTGCATATAGCGCATACGACGCACCATCTGGGTGAAGTTCTCGGCAGAGAAGATGAACATGAGTTTGTTCTGCACGGAGCGGTTCTTGCGCATATACACCATCGCCTTGGCATAGCGCTGCTTCTTCACGTCGAGTTCCTTCTGCAACTTGACAAGTTGACTGCTGAGGGTGTCGATGGTGGCAGTGAGCGACACGATGTCGCGATTGAGGCTATCGATAGATTGCTGCTGACGGCCTATCTGGTGGTCGAGCACGAGCACACTATCCAGGCTTGCCTTGACATTCTTGTTGAGTTGGGCAAGTTGTGCCTGCGACTGCTGACGTGCTTTCTCGGCAGCGGCTTTTTCATTACGGAGTTGGGTCTTTTTGTCAACAGGCTTCTGCTGTTTCTTCTGCTGAGTAGTGGTCTTTTTAGTCGTCGTCTTCGTGGTGGTGGTCCGCTTGGTGGCAGTCGTCACCTTTCCCCTGTTCTGAGCCCACAAGGGAGTGAGAAGTGAAAAACTAAATACTAAAAGTAATAAAAACTTACCTACAGCCTGCATCGCGTCAGCCTAATTATCAATTATCAATTGTCAATTATCAATTCCCAATGATGCTTCCAAAGAGTTTATTGGGGTCTGTCTTGGTGTATTTGCCCGACACGGTGGTGTGGGCATCCCAATTGGCGTTATTGCCCTTGTTGGAAAGTTTCAAATCCAGTTTGATATCCTTCTTGGCAGGGATGGTGTAGGCGAACTTATCACCCTTCTTTGCCTCTTGCCAGAAGAACTCCTGTATGGTATTGTAGTCGATGTTTCGGCTTTTCAAGGCTGAGAACTCCTCGTAGGTGGTATCGACATAGCGTTTATTCACGCGGTCAATAATCAGCACCTTATCGGGGGAGAGTTCCAAACGCCCTATCTCAGCAATGCCCACGAGAGGATCCACCAACGTGAGTTGGATGACATCCCCATAGCGCATACGGAGATTGCCGTTGGTGGTGATCTCCTTGCCCTCCTGTGTGATGGTCACCTTCACTTTGGAGGTGAAGTTCGTGCCCACCGCAATTTTCATCTTGTTGAGGTCAGGCTCCTGTCTGTCGGGCTTCTTGGTGGAAGTGGTAGGAGTCGTGATCGTAGTGGTGGGCTTGGTCTTGTCCTCCTTCACCTTGGTGCCTTTCTTGCTGGAATGGCAAGATGACAAGGTCAGCACCATGAGCAGCATGATAAGTGAAAAGTGAAAAGTGAAAAATCTATTTTTCATATTCTATGCGTATTTCGTATCTTGTATGGACTATTTTTTCTTAACTTTTTTGTTGATTTGTTTGATATGGTCTGCCACGTCGTCGCTCATCTCCTCACCATCGCGTTCCATCAGTTCCACGACCTTGTCCATATATTGCTTGGCTTCGTCGTAGCGTTTCTGCTGGAAGAGTACCCATGCATAGGTGTCGAGATAGGTGGCATTGTCGGGTTCCAATTCGTTGGACAGACGGCTCATCTCCTCGGCACGTTGAAGGTCTTTCTTCTTGAGGGAGAGGTAGTAGGCGTAGTTGTTGAGCACCATCGCGTCGTTCTTCTTATAGACCAGGCACGAGTCGTATGCCTGAAAAGCCTTGTCGTCCTGTCCAAGACTATGATAGATGTCACCCAAGAGGGCATACATGTTGACGCAGAGTTGCAGTTTGTTCTCGTTGGCGCTATGCTCCACGTGGTTGAGTCCTGCACGGAAAGCATCTGCCGCCTTCTCGTTCTCCTTCATCTGGAAGTAGGCAACACCCAGATAGTAGTAGAACACGGGGTCTTCGGCATTGTAGTCAACCGCAGGTTTGCACACATTGACAATGCCCAGAGTATCGTTCTCCTCAATGGCATAGGCAAGGAGTTGCTGACGTGCCATATCGTTTTCAGGGTCAATGTCGAGCATCTGATGCAAGACAGGTTTCACCTCCGAGATGGGCATCCTCTTGGTGACCATATAGCGCACCTTCAGTTCGAGGATGTCTGCCTGTTCCTGTGGTTCTTGCAGCACCTTGTCGAAGAGGGAAAGCAACTGGGTGGAATCGGAGTTCTCGGTGAGATTCTCACGCACCAGCACACCCAGCATCCGGACACGGGTGGCATCATCCACATCCTTGTGGGTCAGCAGTTTCGAGATATATTCCTGATAGAGTGCGTCGTTGCCCTCCTGATGGTAGTAGTTTGCCATGGAAAGCAGGAGTGTCACGTTGTTGGGGTCTTGTGCCTCCACCGACTTGAACTGCTTCAAGGCTTCCTCCTTCTTGCCAGCATCGAGATAAAGGTCACCAATGACCACCTGATAGCGCAAGTCGTTAGGGTATTCATCTGCCAAGTTCTCCATCTCCTCGAAGGCACGTTTCTCATCGTTCATCTGCAAGAAGAGACGGAACTTCTCCATGGAGAGTTGCTCGCTCTTGCCCTCCTTCACTTCAATCTTGTCCAGCACCTCCACCATCTTGGCATAGTCGCTCTTGTTCTCGTAGAGTTCGAGCAGCATCATCAGCACCTCACCCTTCTCGGGGAAGAGGCGTGACATCTCCTCGACATTCTTCAGCGCCTCATCCATCCGGCGATTCTCCAGATAGAGCGAGACGAGTTTGTTCTTGTACCAATAGTTCTTGGGATAGAGTCGGCAAGCATCCTCCAAAGCGTGGATGGCAAGACTGTCGTTCTTCACATAGCGGTACAACTCGGACAATTCGTAGAGAACTGCCCCAGAATACGGGTCGAGTTGATGACAATAGTCGAACAGGTCGATGGCAGCATCGTACTTGTTCGCCAATTTCTGCCGCATCGCCTCCTGAAAGATGTAGTCAAACTTCGCCTGTTGCGCCAGCAACGCAGGAAGCGCCAAAACCCAGAATGTTAATATGAAGAAAACTCTCCGCATGGAAAATGGTACATTGTACATGGTAAATGGTACATTACTTAACTCCGCTATGTCCGAAGCCACCAGCACCACGCTCTGTCTCGTCCAGCACCTCCACCTGCACGAGTGTTGGCTGCTCATGTTTCGCAATCACCATCTGCGCAATGCGCTCACCATCGTTGATGACAAAAGGCTCGTTGGAGAGGTTGACCAGAATGACACACACCTCACCACGATAGTCCGCATCGATGGTGCCAGGGGTGTTGAGCACCGTAATGCCCTTCTTGATTGCCAAACCAGAACGTGGACGCACCTGTGCCTCATAGCCTGCTGGCAATGCCATGAACAAACCTGTGGGAACCAATGTACGTGCCAAAGGAGCCAAGGTGATAGGCTCGTCAAGGTTGGCACGCAAATCCATACCTGCTGACTGCGGAGTGGCATAGGCAGGGAGTGGATGATGTGACTTATTGATGATTTTCACTTCCATAAGCAATAAATTTGATGCAAAGGTAATGATTAATTAGGAATTAGGAATTAGGAATTAGGAATTTTTACCATTTGAGTCCTTGCATTTCCCATTTATTTACTACCTTTGCATTCAATTCCCCATTCTTAATTCCTCATTCCTAATTATCGAAGAATGAATTGGCAACAACTTATCTCCAATAAACGGCTTGGGCAGGAAGACATGCACGTGAACCGAAAGGATGACCGCACGGAATTCCGACGTGATTATGACCGCCTCATCTTCTCTGCTCCCTTTCGCCGACTACAAAACAAAACCCAGGTGTTTCCGCTCCCTGGCAGCGTGTTTGTGCATAACCGACTGACCCACTCGCTGGAAGTGGCAAGTGTGGGACGCAGTTTGGGTGACGATGTGGCACATGCCCTTATCGAACGGAAACCCGAATTGGCTGACACCCATCTCCTTGAGATTGGTTCCATCGTCTCGGCTGCTTGTCTTGCCCATGACCTTGGCAACCCTCCTTTCGGGCACTCCGGCGAACGTGCCATTGCCTCCTATTTCTTGGAAGACCAGGGTATTCAGTACAAGAACCAACTCACCCCAGAGCAATGGGCTGACATCACGCATTTTGACGGTAATGCCAATGCGTTCCGTCTGCTCACCCACCAGTTCAAGGGACGACGTGCAGGTGGTTTCGTGCTCACTTACTCCACCCTCTCCAGCATCGTGAAGTATCCCTTCCCTGCCACGGAAGCCGTGAAGCAGAAATTTGGCTATTTCACCCAAGAGAAGGAGATTTATGACCGCATCGCCACAGAATTGGGACTGGGTCGCAGAGGTGAGGGGTGGTTCCGTCATCCACTGGCATATCTGGTGGAGGCAGCCGATGACATCTGCTACGAAATCATGGACATAGAAGATGCCCACAAACTCAAGATTCTTTCTTTCGAAGAGACACGTGACTTGATGCTGGGATTCCTCACGGAAGAAAGACGTGCCCACATCATCGAGCGCAGTCAAGGGGTGGACGATAAGAATGAGAATGTGGTCTTCTTCCGTTCCTGTGCCATCGGAGAACTGGAAAAGGAATGTGTGCGCGTGTTTGTGGAGAACGAGGAAGCCATCCTCAACGGCACTTTCGAAGGCTCTCTCATTGACCATGCCTGCCCACTCATACACGATGCCTTCACCGCTTGTGTGAAAGTGGCGAAAAGCCGTATTTATCGTAGTCGTGACGTGGTCGATACCGAATTGGCAGGTTACAAAATCATCTACACCCTCATCCAACTCTTCACCAACGCCGTGATGAATCCCCACCACGCTTACAGCAGTCTCCTGCTCGACCGCGTATCTTCTCAGTATGAGGTGGATAGTCCTGACACCTACGTGCGCATCATGGCTGTGCTCGACTACCTCTCTGGCATGACTGATGTCTTTGCCCTTGACCTCTATCGTAAGATTAATGGTGAAAGCCTACCGATGATATGAATACTATTTTTATTGTATTACCCATTTTGACGCTGCTGATGTTCGACCTCGGACTCACGTTGCGTCCCCATGATTTCAAATTGATTCTACAACGTCCCCTGCCTGTGCTGGCAGGAGTCATTGGACAGATTGTCCTTCTGCCCCTCATCGCTTGGGGAGTAGGTTACATCTTCCACCTCGAAGCCTTCTTTTTCTTGGGCATCATGCTGATTGCTTGCAGTCCTGGTGGCAGTTCCAGTAACGTGTTCTCCATGCTGGCACGAGGCGATGTGGCACTCTCCGTCACACTGACAGCCTGCAGTTCCATCATCACGCTTTTCACCGTGCCACTCATCATGGCATGGGCGACAGCCTCCATTGGTACAGGTGCAGACGTACAACTCCCCGTAGGTAACTTGCTCATGCAGAACTTAGTGTTGATGGCTGTACCCATCCTCATCGGAGTGGGTGTGGGCATGAAATGGACATCAGCAGCCAACCGCATCCATAACGTGCTGAAACGCGCTGCCTTCCCTGCCCTCATCCTTCTTGCCACAGTCTTTTTCCTTCAGCACAAGGAAACTATCGTGAAGGAATTCCCTTCTCTCGGGCTCTGTATCACGGTACTGATCCTCCTTGCCATGAGCGGAGGCTCCCTGCTCTCTTTCATCTTCCGTCTGACAGGAGCAGAACGCCGCACCATTGTGATTGAAGTGGGCATGCAGAATGCGGCACAAGCCATCACGGTGGCATGTAGTCCCCTTGTATTCAACAACGAGACCATTGCCATCCCTGCCATCATCTATGCCCTGATGATGAATGTATTGCTACTTATCTACGTAGGATGCCAAAGACGCATCAAACGGATTTCTATTTGAACTTCAGCGTGTCAGCCTCGTAAGCATTGAGATGATCACCAAGGGTGAAATAGGGCTCTGTCTCGTAAATGGTTTGGGTTGCTGCGCTATAGTAGCGTACATAGGCTTTCTCGTCACTTCGATGTAAATTGAAGGCGCTTACAACCCATTTATCGTCCACATAATCGCCGTCATCACTTACTCCCATACACTCATCACCGATGAATATTCCGATTTTGTCATCTGGGCTGGGTGTAAACGGCAATTTCTTTGGCAGGTTGAAAATATGAACATGCAGAGGTCTGAGGAAAAGGAAGAATGACGTTTCTTCACCCTCCGCATCATCATTCACACTGAATGCATTCTTGATAATATAGGTCTTGTCGGTCTGCGCACAATAGTACTGCAATTCCACCTGATCCTCTCCTGCTTCATAAGGAATGTAAAGCATGAAACAGTCGATGGTGACCTCATCAATGCCAATGAACTCATGATAGGGAACGGGCTCGCGCACTTCCCTCACCTCTCCGTCCACAATGGCTGCGATGCGGTCATCTGCGGAAATCTCAGTACCAAATACGGGTGAGACATACACGATGGCGGTCATGTCTTTCTCGAAATCGAAGAAATCCACTTCTTCCCAATTGGGCTTCCCATCTATATCGCCTGGAGGAGTGCTCATATCCACCTGCCATATAGGTGCATATTCCACCTTGGTGCCATGAATTTCATCTTTCTGATTGTTGTTGTTCACATCATCGTCGTCTGACGAACTGCACCCCCACAATAGGGTGAGGGCTGCAGTTATCATGAATACTGAATATATCTTTTTCATTGTCTTGTATTTTTAC
>JBGUGM010000325.1:0-3305 GCA_045111535.1 Bacteroidaceae bacterium | reverse complement strand
CTACAAACTGCTGTACATCATCGCCATCGGCTATCCCGACGAGCAGCCCGAAGCCAAGCCACGTGATATGTCGAAGGTGAAGTACATCAAATGATCAAGATATTGCTATATTACCTGATAGCCATCAACGTGGTCACTTTCTTCGTTTATGGCATCGACAAACTTAAAGCAAAGAAAAGCAAGTGGCGCATTCCTGAGGCTACGTTGCTGATGCTGGCAGTCATGGGTGGCAGCATCGGGGCATGGTTGGGCATGAAGGTATGGCACCACAAGACCCTGCACAAGAAGTTCAAGTATGGACTTCCGTTGATTCTGATGGCTCAGGTAGCATTAGTGATTTGGTATTTTAGCAGATAGGTGGAAGAATGAAGAAAGCGTTGGTGACATTGGCATTGGGCACGTTCGGATTGGGCGTGACGGAATTTGCCATGATGGGCATCCTGCCTTTCATTGCTGCAGATTTCGGAGTGAGCATTGCCCAGGCAGGACATCTCATCTCCAGTTATGCTTTGGGAGTATGTGTGGGTGCCCCGATGATGGTGGCTTTCATGCGCACATGGCGACTCAAGAAGATCGTCCTTCTCCTCATGGGCGTCTATTTCGTGGCATCGTTAGGCATGGCAATAAGCCCCGAATACTACTCCATGCTTGCCTCACGCTTCGTGGCAGGCTTGCCCCATGGCGCCTACTTCGGTGTAGCCAGCATCATTGCTGACCGCCTGTCGAAGGGAAGGAAATCTGCCACAGCAGTTGCCATCATGTGTTCGGGCATGTCAGTGGCAAACCTCATCGGCATTCCGTTCGGCACCTTCATCTGCCAAGTGGCATCATGGCGTTACATCTTTGCGTTCAGTGCCATCTGGGGACTCACTACCCTATTCTCCATTTGGCGATTCATCCCAGCGATGGACGCCTTGCCCGACGTAGGTGCCAAGGGACAGTTCCGATTCCTGAAATCGTTGGCACCCTGGTTGCTGATTGCTGCAACACTGCTGGGCAATGGCGGCATCTTCTGCTATTTCAGTTATTATGCCCCATTGCTCACAAACCATTCGGGCATCAGTGTCACCCTCCTACCCCTCATGTCAGTCATAGCAGGTGCAGGAATGGTGGTGGGCAACATGACCGGAGGAATGCTCAGCGAAAAGATAGGACCCGGACACACAGGACGTCTGCTGCAGATCATCATGTTCGGAAGTCTGCTGAGCATCTTCTTGTTCAGCCACATCGCATGGCTCAGCGTGGTGCTCATGTGCATCACCACCTTCTGCCTCTTCGGAGTAGGCTCACCCCAACAACTGCTTCTGCTTCGCTTCAGCAAGGGAGGTGACCTCTTGGCAGGCTGCATGGTGCAACTTGCCTTCAATTTCGGCAATGCTGTTGGAGCCTATTTGGGTGGCATCCCATTGACAGAAGGATATGCCTACAACTACACCGCCCTTCCAGGCATCATCATGGTAGCCATCGGCATCATCTGCTACATCCTCTTCTGTCATCGATACGAGCGCTAATCCCCTATCATCGTCACCACCAACTTTCTTGCACCTCCATAATTCCTGTACTCGCAGAAATAGATTCCCTGCCAGGTGCCCAGATTCAGACGTCCATTGGTGATGGGGATGGTGATGCTCACACCACTCAGCGTGGACTTGGCATGGGCAGGCATATCATCAGCACCCTCCAGCGTATGCTCATACTCTGGACGATTCTCAGGCACCAAACGATTGAAAATCGTCTCCATATCCACCCTCACGTCAGGGTCGCAGTTCTCATTGATGCTCAGTCCACAACTCGTATGCTTCGTGAAGATGTTGATGATGCCCATCTTCGGCAAGGGAGGCAACTGGCTCAGTATCTCGCTCGTCACCAAATGAAAGCCCCTCGACTTGGGCTTCAGCGTTATTTCCACCTGTTGTACCATCTTATCTCTTCAGTTCCTTTCTGAGTGTCAGGATGCGGCGTACACTCTGGTTGATACGTTCCTCGCTGATGGTACCCTCATTCACAGCAGTCATCACCGCATCGAAAGCCTCGATGAAATCACGGGGACCCAGCACGATGTCCACACCAGCCTGTATGCTCTTCACAGCAGCGTCGCCACTCGAATAATGCTGGGTGATGGCACCCATCTCCATGCCGTCAGTGATGATGATGTTCTGATAGCCCAGTTCACCACGCAGTTTGTCTTGCAGCACATAAGACGACAACGTCGAGGGGATATTAGAGCCCGTCACCTCAGGCACAGCGATATGAGCCGTCATAATCAGTTGGCAGCCCCACTGGATGCCAGCACGGAACGTCACCATCTCACAGTCCTTCATCTCCTCCCATGTCTTCAGCGACTGGGCATAACCCGTGTGCGTGTCAGTCTGGGTGTCGCCATGACCAGGGAAATGCTTGATGCAGCCCGTGATGCCCGCATCCTTCAGACCTTGCAGGTAGTTGGTCACCATCGTGGCAGCCACAGCAGGATCATCGCTGAAGGCACGAGGACCAATCACCACATTCTCAGGATTCGTATTCACATCAGCCACAGGCGCAAAGTCAATGTCAAAGCCATAACCGCTCAGGTAAGTGCCGATGGTGTTGCCACAATCATAGGCATTCTGTGGGTCACCCGTAGCACCAATCGCACTCATCGACTCATACTTCGTGAGGTTGAAGTTCGGATTGTTGGCGATACGCGACACTCGCCCACCCTCCTCGTCAATGCAGAGCAATGGACTACCGTTCAGCGCCCGCATCTGCGGAATGATACGAGCCAACTGTGCCTCATCCTCGATGTTCCATGCATACAGGATGATGCCACCCACAGGATACTGCTCGTTCCATTCCTTCATTTCCTTCGTCACCTCCTGCAACTTGATGGCAGCCAAGTCATCGTAGGTAGTCCACTCAATGGAAGGGTCAAGCGACTCAGGACGGATATAGAACATCTGTCCCACCTTCTCACGCAGCGTCATCTGCTGCAACTGCTCCTCCACCTCATCCGTTGACGGCTTCGTCGGCTCATCATCATTCGAACAGGAAGACACCACCAGACCGCAAATCAGGATGGCGGTCAACATCCATAATAAATTCTTTCTCATATCAATATCGTCTTATTGGGTACAAAGGTAGTGAAAGCCGAACACAATACAAAATAAATCAGCATTTATTTTTATTGTTGAGGCGCATCCTACCTTCGGCGAAGCCAACGTTACGATTAAACCCCTACCCCTCTTCGGCGAAGCCAACGGTACGATTAAGCCCCTACCCTCTTCGGCGAAGCCAACGGTAGGGAAAAAATTGATAAAACACACACC
>JBGUGM010000324.1:0-5818 GCA_045111535.1 Bacteroidaceae bacterium | reverse complement strand
GAGTACAAGAAGGCTGCTGAGGCAGCAGGTCATGAGGTGACACTGGTGAATGTGTCGCACAAGAAGATTGCAGGCTGTATGGCTTGCGGCTATTGCCGTGGAAAGGGCAATGGTGCCTGCATCCAGAAGGATGACATGCAGGAGGTGTTCCCTCTGATGAACGAGGCTGAGGTGCTGGTGCTGGCTGCACCCATCTACTACTTCACGCTCTGCGCCCAGATTCAGGCTCCCGTACAGCGCATGTACTGCGTGAACAAACCCGCCAAGGTGAAGAAGATGGCGCTGCTGATGTCATCCTATTCGCCTAACGTCTATGACGGTGCCACTGCCGAGTTCCGCGACATCTGCAACTACTGGGGTGTGGAGAACATGGGTTTTGTTGCTGCCAAGAATGACGAGCAGAAGACGGAGGAAACAAAGCAGAAGGTGATGGCATTGGCTGGGAAAGTGTAAAGATGAGCAATAACGTTTATCTTGCCTCGAAACCGCGATACGAAATTCTTGACGGGTTGCGCGGTGTGGCTGCTACGCTTGTGGTGGCTTATCATCTGTTTGAGACCTATTATGAAGGGAAGCCCGACCAGCCCATCAATCATGGTTATCTGGCAGTGGATTTCTTCTTCGTGCTGTCGGGTTTCGTCATCGGGTATGCCTATGATGACCGTTGGAATAAGATGACGACTTGGGCTTTCTTCAAGCGCCGACTGATTCGTCTGCATCCGATGGTGATCTTCGGCACTCTGTTCGGAGCCGTGATGTTCTATTTCGGCAGTTGTAGTTCTTTTCCGCTTATCAGCGAAACACCCTGGTATATGGTTATCGCTGTCATGCTATGGTGCTTCACGATGATACCATTGCCCTCGACAATGGATATACGAGGATGGGCAGAAACGAATCCCCTGAATGGTCCCGCGTGGTCGTTGCAATGGGAGTATCTTGCCAATATCCTCTATGCCCTCGTTGTTCGTCGTTTCTCGAAACTATTGCTGGGCATTTGCGTAGCGGTGTTTGCTTGCTTCACCATCATTCTTTGTCTGAACATCGATGTCTTCGGATTTCTTGAAGAACGAAGTTGGGCTGCTTATACCGTCGTTGGAGGATGGAGTACAACGCCCGACCAGTTGCAGGTGGGTCTCACACGTCTGCTTTACCCCTTCTTCTGCGGATTGTTCCTTTCTCGTATGGGATGGATGATGAAAGTCAAAGGCGGTTTCTGGTGGTGCTCACTGTTCATCGTTATCCTGTTGGGAATGCCATGGCTTGGACTCGGCACTGAGGGCGAAGCACGTTGGACAAACGGACTCTACGAGGCATTCTGCATCCTCGTCTGCTTCCCAATCATCGTAGCCATTGGTGCAGGCTCTTCAGTAAAGGGTGGCAAGAGCGAGGCCATCAACAAGTTCCTAGGTGACATCTCATTCCCAATATACATCACTCACTATCCACTTATCTACATGCAGATGTCGTGGGTGGAGAGTCACAAGGATGCGCCCCTCGGCATGCACATCTTCGTGTCCGTCTGCATCTTCCTGCTCGCCATCGGTCTTGCCTACGCAGCCATGAAACTCTACGACCTGCCTGTACGCGAGTGGCTGAAAAAGAAATGGTTTGCATCCTCGCCTCAGAGGGAATCCCAATTGAAGTAACGATATGAATGATGATAAAACAATGAATAGATTCAAAACGGTTTTGACAGCAGCGTTTGTCCTTTTCGCATGGTGTGTGCCGCATACCGTCTATGGGCGCAAAGCAGCCTACCTGATGGTCTATTTCAAGGAGCACGGGCACAACGTGTATTTCGCCGTGAGCCGCGACGGACGTACGTTCACCGATGTCAACGGCGGCGAGCCCGTGATGACAGGTGACACGCTGGCTGAGCAGAAGGGCATCCGCGACCCGCACCTGATGCGCGGTCCAGACGGTGTTTTCTACCTGGCCATGACCGACCTGCACATCTATGCTAAGCAGGAAGGACTACGCGACACAGAATGGGAGCGCGAAGGCTACGGATGGGGCAACAACCGTGCCATTGTGCTGATGAAGTCAAAAGACCTGATTCACTGGAAGCGTGCCAATATCCGACTGGATAAGGTTTTCCCTGACATCGGCGACATTGGTTGCGTCTGGGCGCCTGCTACCGTCTTTGATGTGGAGGCCGGTAAACTGATGCTCTCATTCACCATGCGCTATGGGGCTGACGGACTGCACAAACTCTATTACTCCTACGTCAACGACGACTATGACACGCTGCTGACTTTCCCACAGCAGTTGTTCGAGTACCCGAAGGCCTGCTCATGCATCGACAGCGACATCACGAAAGTGGGCGATAAATACCACCTTTACTACGTGGCGCATGACAGTGATGACTCTGGTGTGAAACATGCCGTCAGCGACCACGCTACCGGTCCTTACACCTATGAGCCGCAATGGTGCGATCCGGAAAGGACGCCCTGTGAGGCACCTACGCTATGGCAGATGATAGACCGCGACGAGTGGATTCTGATGTACGATGTATTCTCGGCTCGTCCCAACAACATGGGTTTCAGTTCCACCACCGACTTCGTCCACTACACAGACCTGGGACACTTTAATCAGGGAGAGATGAAGACCACTAACTTCTCTTCGCCCAAACACGGTGCTGTCATCCAAATCACGAAGAAGGAACTGCGTAGGCTCCAAAAACAATGGAATTTTGAATGATGAAACTTACAAATAAGAATAATGAAACGAACAATCTTACTAACTTTGCTGGGACTTTCCCTGACGATGCAAGCGCAGAAAGTGACAAAGTACACCACCACTGAGAAAACCCCATGGGTGATGTCTAAGGCAACACTCGCCGCGAAGGCAGAAGGAACGGTGGTGGCAACGGTGGACGGAAACGAACAGGGTGTGAAGTTCCGTGCCTGGGGAACGACGTTCAATGAACTGGACTGGGATGCCTTTAACCTGTTGAGCCGCGACGATCAGGATGAGGTGATGCGCAACTTGTTTGCCAAGGACGGAGACCTGCGATTCACACATGGTCGTGTGTCGATGAACGCTAACGACTATGCCCGCTCGTGGTACCAGTGTGATGATGTGGTGGGTGACCTCGGGCTGAAGCATTTCAACATTGAGCGCGACAAGCGGAACATCATCCCATTGGCTCGTGCTGCACAAAAGTACTGTCCGCAATTGCAACTGTTCATGAGTCCGTGGAGTCCGCCGGCTTGGATGAAAATTAATCAGGACTACTGTGTGCTGAGCAGCCCCTATAACACACAGCCGAAGGAGAAGGACTATCTGCTGTACGACGGTGGATCGGTTGACCCCGACGAAATGAAACTCTTGGGGGAGCGCGCGGGTGTGTTCCCACGCCGTTTGGCTACGCAGGACTACTTCATTCAAGACCCACGCTATCTGCAAAGTTATGCCGATATGTTCTGTCGCTTCATTGACCTCTATGCCGAGCAAGGGCTGCCCATCACGAAGGCGATGTATCAGAACGAGGCGTATAGTTACACACCTTATCCAGGTTGCGCATGGACAGCCGAGGGTACGTTGCGTTTCAACAACGACTACTTGGCGCCCACGCTGAAGCAGAAGCATCCGGAAGTGGAGTTGTGGATAGGTACGTTCAATACCAACCGTCTGGACTATGTGCAGAAGATTATCGACGACAAGACACTCCAATCCAACATCAAGGGTATTGCCACCCAGTGGGAATGTCGTGAGAATCTGCCTCAACTCAAAGCCCGCTATCCGCAACTGCGCCTGATGCAGAGCGAGAGCGAGTGTGGCAACGGATCGATGGACTGGAAGGCTGGTGAGCACACCTTCTTCCTGCTGAGCGACAATCTTGGTAACGGATGCGACGAATACTACAACTGGAACTTCATTCTTGCCGACAAGGGAGAGTCCACGTGGGGCTGGACGCAGAATGCCCTGATTCAGGTGGACAGCAAGACACGCCAGAAGCGCTATACGGCTGAGTATTATGCCTATAAGCATTTCTGCCAGTTTGTTGCGCCAGGTACAGAAATGATTGCCTATTTGGGTCGCGAATACAACAAGACTCCTGTTGTCGTGTTCCGCAACGGACAGCAAATCATCGTCACAGTCGGCAACTTCACCGATGCAGATGCTGGTTTGAGTGTCAAGGTGAAAGGCAAGTATTTAAATATAACTACAACTCCACACTCGTTTAATACTTATGTGATAGGTTAGGGAAGGAGATAATGGGGGGACGAATGGAATGACAAATATGTGTTCGCACCTGCAAAGGAAATTGTTTGAAGAGGATGGTGAGTATCATTCTCTTTGGATGGCTATGCAGGATGATCCAGAACTGACTACCGTAGTCCGCTCACGCCAACTTCATATATATCGCAACGGCAAGAAGGTGTTGGTGCTGGCAGGTAAGGCTGCTCCAAAAATCATCAGGGAAGATAGAATTTGTGAACTGTTACAAATTGAGCGAATCAAGCGGATGGAGCAACGCTTCAATAAAGCCTTGGCTGCCATGAAGGATGGGTCTGCTGATTCATTGAAGGCGATCAAAGAGGATGTTGCCGAACTCAGCAAATACTATCACAGTGAATTGTGGAAGCAGGACTTTGCTGCTGATGAAGCAGGAATCCTTCCCCCTGACCTCAAACGTGGAGTACTATCAGAAGATGGTATTTGGAATCTGCTCTCTGACTATCATGATACTACTTTCTCTGCAGAATCCGCTTCATAAGCCCATTCTTAGCCTATTTCGCCTCGATGTTGATCTGTGGTCAACAACAGCGTAATTGCTGCAAAAATAGTTCTTTTCATACCTTTTCTTTCCTATATTTTCCTAATAATTGGTGCAAAGGTAAGAAAAATATGTGAATTTTGACTATCTTTGCAAATCCAATTAAGAAGAATTATAAGAAATATAGATGAAAAAGTTTTTGATTACAATGATGTTGAGCATCGCAGTGGTGACGGCATCGGCACAGACACGTCAGTTGTTTGACTTCGGCTGGCAGTTTACTCACAATGGAACGACGCAGACCGTTGACTTGCCACACGACTGGGACATCTTCGAAGGTCCCAACTCTGGAAAGGGTGCGACAGGCACTGGAGGCGGATGGTTCGAAGCAGGCAAGGGCGAATACCGGAAAGAGTTTAAGGTTGAGAGTTTAGAGTTGAAAGATAAACTCGTCAAACTCCATTTCGAGGGTGTGTATCAGAAGGCCGAAGTCTATGTGAACGGACAGAAGGCAGGGCAGCATCACTATGGCTATACGCCATTCACTGTTGATGTAACACCATATATTCATAAAGATAAGAAACAGGTCAACGAGGTCGTAGTGAAGGTGGACAATAGCGAACAGCCCAACTGTCGTTGGTACAGCGGTTCCGGCATTTATCGCCACGTATGGCTCGCAACGATGCCCGCGTTGCACATTGCCGAGAATGGTGTCTTCGTCACCACGCCCGAGGTGAGTGCCGACAAGGCAACGGTAAAGGTGGAAGTAATGGTGCAGAACGAAAGCACAATAGACCAACAAGCCCTTGTTGAGGTGGAAGGTCAGCAGCAAAAAGTATCGCTGAAAGCCGGTGAAAGCAAGGCTATCACCTTTACTTACACCATCAACAATCCCAAGTTGTGGTCACCCGATTCGCCTTATCTGTACGAGGTGCATACAAAACTAACCTCTCAACTTTCAATTTTCAACTCTCAACTTTCAACTAAGTTTGGTATCCGTATTTTCTCGTTCGACGCTGAGAATGGCTTCGTGCTCAACGGCAAGAAGGTGCTCATCAACGGTGCCTGTGTACATCATGACGACGGCGTGCTGGG
>JBGUGM010000323.1:0-1516 GCA_045111535.1 Bacteroidaceae bacterium | reverse complement strand
TCCTCCATCGCTACTGGCTGAATGAAGATAGCAATAGCAAGCCCTCCGCTATTCTCTCTCCTCTCTCCTCTCTCCACTCTCCTCTTTCCACTCTCCACTCTCCACTCTCCTCTATAAAATTTCCTCTTCAGCGCAGCGTGGTCTTCAACACTGCTCATGCCTCTTTGATTGGCATGTTGAATGCAACTGACCGCATAGCAGGTGTTGCCGACCTGAAGTACATGCTGTTGCCCGATGTGCAGAGGCGTGTGCAGCAAGGAGAGATTGTTGACTGTGGCAACTCCATGTCGCCTGACATTGAGCAAATCGTGAGCCTGCATGCCGATGCCATCCTGCTTTCTCCTTTCGAAAACAGTGGTGGCTATGGACGACTCGAAAAGCTTGGCATTCCCATCATCGAGTGTGCCGACTACATGGAAACCTCACCCCTGGGGCGTGCCGAGTGGATGCGCTTCTATGGTCTCCTCTTCGGTTGTTCCCAACAGGCCGACTCCCTCTTCTCTATGGTCGAGCGTGCCTACTGTGCCTTGCGCGACAGCGTCAGTACTTCCTCACCTCTTAAAATTCTCACCGAACGTCTCACTGGCAGCACCTGGTATGTGCCGGGAGGAAAGAGCACCATGGGGCGTCTCATTGCCGATGCAGGAGCTACCTATGCTTGGGCTGACGATGACCATAGCGGCAGTCTTGCGCTGAGTTTTGAAACCGTTCTCAGCAAGTCGGGCAATGCCGATGTATGGCTCATGAACACCTCTTCGTCGCAGCCTTTCACCTACGAGAGTCTTGCTGCTGAGCATCATGGCTACACCCAGTTCAAGGCTTTCCGCGACCGAAACATTTACTTTATCAATACGCTGCAAGTCCCTTATTTTGAGGAAGTTTCGTTCCGTCCAGACCTCCTCCTCCGTGACTATATCACAATGCTTCACCCCAGCCCTCAACATCCCCCTCTCCGCTATTTCCAAAAGATGCAAACGCAATAACCTCTCAACCTCTCAACCTCTCCGCTCGACCCGCAGGGGCGCTTTCGTAGCGTAGCGGAGAAAGAACTCTAAACTCTCAACTCTCACCCTCTCAACCTCTCAACTCTCCACACCCCAACTGACTCTCAACTCTCAACTCTAAACTCTCAACTCTCATATGCGTCCCCGCGTTACATTCCTATCCTTGACAGCCTGCCTGGTGTTGCTCTTTGCAACTTGCCTGTTTGTCGGAAGTGTTCACATTCCGGCTGCAAGCGTGTGGACGATTCTCACTGGAGGAACGGCTGAGAACGACGTGTGGTCTTTCATCATCTTGGAAACCCGACTGCCTGCCGCCATCACGGCTGTGCTTTGTGGGGCTGCTCTTGCTGTGAGTGGACTACTCCTGCAGACGGCCTTCCGCAATCCTCTGGCTGGACCAGGCATCTTCGGAATCACCAATGGTGCAGCACTCGGCGTGGCACTCGTCATGCTCTTCTGGGGTGGTGCACTCACGGTTCCTGCCTTCTCACTTCCCTTCAGCAGCGGGTGGG
>JBGUGM010000322.1:0-12363 GCA_045111535.1 Bacteroidaceae bacterium | reverse complement strand
TAGAGAGTGCCCAAGAGATGTATGAGGCATGCAAAGAGTTGTATCCTTCGATGGATACAGCGATTCTTTGTGCTGCTGTCGCTGATTTCACTCCAGAAAAAACTGCTGAGCAGAAGATCAAGAGGACAGGTGAAGACATGGTCATTTGTTTGAAGCCTAATCCCGATATTGCTGCTTCGTTGGGTCAGATGAAGAAGCAAGGGCAGACTCTTGTGGGATTTGCTCTTGAGACGAATGATGAGGAATTGAATGCACAAGCCAAGTTGAAGAAGAAGAACTTCGATTTCATTGTGCTGAATAGCCTCAAGGATGAAGGGGCTGGTTTCCGTACAGACACCAATAAGGTAACCATCATCACGGCTGACAACAAAAAAGACTACCCCCTCAAAAGCAAAGAGGAGGTAGCCAAAGATATTGTGGACGAGTTGGAACGTCTTTAATTTCCTTCCTTCAAAATCATGTCAATGGTTGCGGCAACAGAAGCAACAGCCACACGCGTGTTTTCATCAGTCACACTTTGCTCGATGTTGACTGCGTATTTGTCAGCAGTGGTGAAGAGTTCCTTTGCCATGCCATTCCATTTCTTGTCAACCGTGCCAATCTGCTGACCTGCAGCATCTGTGATTTCAAAATTCCATGCCTTCCAGTCACCTTTGATGGTGGCAAGTTCATGTCCGAGATTGTCGAGCAACGTGAACTTGGGTTTCAGCAAGGCGAATTTCTGCTTGAAAGAACCGATGGAAGCGCCTGCTTCATTGAAAATCTGCACCTTTGACATGAAGAGTGTCAAACCACGCTTGAGTTGTGCGATGCGTTTGCCATCCATGTTCAGGATGTTGAGTTCAAAAGGCACCATTCCTTTGGGTAAGATCAAGTCAAGCAGAATGTACGTAAATGGCTTGTGCTCTTGGATGGCACCGATTTCCTGTCCTTCTCCATTATATACCTTGTAGGCATTGGAGAGTTTGAATGCGGCGATTTTCTCGTCAATCACGAATGTGTTGTTTGAAAAAAACTTGTCCATATTGCTTGTATAAATGATGGTTGTTACTTAGAAATGCTCATGTAGCGCATACCATGTTGCGTGTTTTCGCAAGAGGTGGTCTTTTTCCGTGCTGATTCGATGGCATTGTCAATGAGACGTTGCCAGCTGGGGACTTCCGTTCTGGTGGCACTGGTTTCCTTGCGGATTTGTGAGATGAACGATTGTGTAAAGGCGCTGCCTGTCCCATCGAAGGACCATGCGTATTCTCCTGGTTTGGCAGCAGTGGCAAGTATCACGCCTTTCGTGCCCAAGAAAAGTTCGCTCATGCGCTTCTTGCTCACCTTGGTGTTGCTACGGCTATAGAGTGTGTTTTCTTTCTGTCTGGGGGCATATTCTCCGAGTTTGGAGTTACAGCAATCAGTGATGACAACACTCAGACGCGCACCCTTGTTCTTGATGGCATTGTAGATGTCTGTTGTCGCCACATAGTTCCCATATACGTCAGCATCAGGACCCATCATGCAGATGTTTGGATACATGTCCTTTTGGTTATCCCATCGGAAACCATGCCCGTTGAAGCAGAAGAAGATGATGTCGTTCTTGCCTGGATGCAGATTCGTGATGGCATTGGAAAGATTGTGCTTGTTGTAGGCTTTGTTGGCAGTGATGTTCGTGATGTTGATTTCGATGCCCAAGCATTGTGCAATGGCTTTCAGTTCCTTGTTGAGAGCAAGGTTGTCATATGCATCATCTTCGCCAATGGACTCATCATGGGTGTCTGCCACCAGAATTGCCCACATCTTGCAAGGTGCCTGATTAGATGTATCTACAGGTCTGGTATTGACCCTTCCCGTACTTCCTCCCTGCACAATCGTGCGGCTCATCACCTCTTCATCTTCTTCGTCGTCAGTAGCATAGAAAGACTGGTATTCTGCTTCCTGCTCCGCATCGGAAAACGCAGACAGGGTATCTACTTCTTGGGCAAACGCCGTGACACCTATAATAATAAATAATGTAAAAGCAAACTTCCTCATAACAAGTTACTTATAACATCTCCAAAATCATATTCTCGTAGTCCTCCTGTGAATAAGCACCACTGGTTGTCTTGATGTCTTCTCCATGACAGAAGAACACAGAAGGAAGTCCATCAATGCCATAGAGTTGCAGCAACTCCTCGTTTTCATCGGCATTAACCTTGTAGAATTGCACCTTTCCCTTATACTTCTTTGCCAAAGCCTTTAAGTAGGGGTCAATCTGCTTGCAGTAACCACACCAATCTGCCCAGAAATCAATGACACAAGGACCTTCACCGATATAGGTGTCATATTGCCCCTTAGATGCCACCAGTTGATAGAACTGCTTGGCATTGATGGAACGGCAAGTGCCATCACCCCAACGGGACGAGGTGGTGGTAGTTCCCTCTCCAGGTGCAATATTGGTACCGTCAGCGTTACCTTCTTCGTATTCTTCATCGTCTTCGTAGAAATCATCTGTGCTTTCTTCGTCGTATTCTTCAGTTTGCACTTCATCATTGTCGTCAAGGCAACTGCCCACGCAAGTGATGAGACCTATAAGGATAAACAGGGCTAAAAGGACGCCCACTGCAATTTTGATGATAAGTTTCATATGCTGATGTTTTTATTGTTTGACTCTAATCATTTTCATTCCATGTTGTGCCTTCGTATTGGCGTTGTTCTGCGACTTCGCAGTGGCTGCTGTCAATGCATCAGACACCAACGTTTCCCAGTCAGGAAGGTTCGTTGAGAGGGCACTGATTTGAGCACGCAGACTCTCCAGGAGGCTCAAGGTGAAGAATCCTCCATTGACTCCACACCAAGACATCTCACCAGGACTTGCTGCCGTAGCAATCAGGCTACCGCTGGCATCCACAAAGAGCCTTTCCAACTTCTTGACATCGAAGTTGTTGTTGGAGCGTGAGAACAAGGTGCTGGTGTTGATGATAGGCGTGGTCTCTCCAATCTGGTTGTTACAGCAATCGCTGAACACAAGACTGAGTCGTGCACCTTTCGCCACCAGTTCCTTATACACATCGCTGACAGCCACGTAGTTTTTCGTGGGATCATCGTAACTGGTGGGGCAGAGATCCATGTTGGGGTAATAATCCTGCTGGTCGTCAAAACGGAAACCATGTCCCGTATAGACGAAGATGACCACGTCATCGCTGTTAGGATGGAAGTCACGTATCAGTTTAGCCAGATTCTCCTTGCTGTAAGTCTTGCCCCTGATGACGTTGAGGTCATAATTCATGCCAAGCACTCTGGCAATGCCACCAAACTCGCTGTTGAGATTGTTCATGTCCTTGGCACAGGCAGAGCCAATGTCGCTTACGTTGGTGTTTGCAACGACAATCAGATGCAGGGTGGAAGCCTCTGCATTTCCTGTGCTCAGTGTGTTCCCACCCTCTTCTGGGGCGACATTCTCTCCCTCATTGACATCGTCTGACTCGATGTCAGTAAATATAGGGTCATCTACCGTCACCTCAATGTCTTGGTGCGGTACGTCTTGATTCTTCACCAATAGGATGCCGTTGAGCATCATCTTGTATTCAGGTTCTTCCTCACCGTAGAACTGAGAGATGTATTCCTCGTCCATTGCCTCCAAAGGAATCTCGTGGAAATACTCTGCCTCAATATAACTGCTGGTCTTTTTGATATTATAGGTGACAAACGGCTTTTCGCTGATGTCACTGGCATCATCTTCCTCCCAATACCACAGGAAGATGGGGAATTTCTTTTCTAAGGGATAATAGGTCATGATGCCCACACCGTCTTCATCCGTTTTCTCCTCGACCATATTCACGTACTGTGACTCGAAGACCATGTCCGCTTCGAGTGATTCCGGTGTGATGAGACGCATCTTGCAATTCTCGTCACTATAATAAATCATCAGTCCGAGGTATTCCACCCCGTCATCGGTGTAGTTCACCTCATAGAAAGTCTGCGCCTGTGTAGAGAGTGTGAGGCACAGCAATAGGAAAAAGGTATGTATTCTTCGCATAGCGTGAATGTCTGAAATAAAGAAAGTTTGCTTGCTCTTCAGCAAACAAACTTTCCATTGTAAGCATGATAGCCTTGTTCGTTATTTTGAGATGACAATTCGCAGGAATTACTCCTCAACGAATGCTTCTACAGAATCGAGTGCTGCGTCAGCCTCGTCAATTGCATATGATGCAGAGTCTGCTGCTGCAGAGAGAGAATCTGCTGCTGCTGCGAGAGAGTCTGCTGCCTTCTGCAGTTCGTCATTGAGTTGGTTCACACAACCTGTGCAAGAAGCGAAAGAGATAGCAACGAGTGCAACTGCTGCGAAAAGAATCTTTTTCATAATGCTTTTTTCTTTTTTAAATTAACTTTTGCTTTTACTTATAATGATCCGTATATCGGAAAGAAATTACATAAAGAACTTCTTAGCCTCTACACGTGCCTGGAACTGCTCGTCAGTGTCCATCAGATAGATGATACCTTCGATAAGACCCAAGATGCTTGGAATACCAGTCCAGCAAAGCAGGAGATAAACCACACCAGGCATAATGTTCTCCAAGTAGAACTTGTGGATACCGAAACCACCAACCAGGATTCCAAGAATACCTGCAACCATTTTATTCTTCATAATAGTCGATGTTTCTCGCGGTTGAGAATATTTTTAAGTTTTTATTTAGGTGAACAGATGAACCGCCATCTGACGCCTTTTTAATTAAATTAGTTCACATTTCGTTGCAAATGTACAAACTTTTTTTGTTAAACAAAAGGAAAATTGAAGAAAATTTTTGATAGAAGGGACAATTTTAGTACTTTTGCCGAAAAATAGCACCTCGGGTGCCCATGCACTATGCTTATGCAGCGATTTTTTAACAGATTATTTATCTTTTTGTTTTTGATATTTGGAGGCTCCTCTACCGCTTGGGTGGAAGGGCAGGAACTGAATTGCACCGTCAAGGTGGTGCATTCTCAGATACAAGGCACCAGCACCGATGTGTTTGAGTCGTTGGAGACTGCCATCACTGAGTTCATGAACAACCGTACATGGACAGAAATGCAGTATCAGAAGAATGAACGCATCGACTGCTCCATGACCATTACTGTGAAGAAGTACGACAAGAACAGCGATGCCTTTTCTTGCGAACTGCTTTTTCAGGTCAACCGCCCTGTCTTCAATTCGGGGTATAACACCACTGTGTTCTCCATGCGTGACATGAACTTCACCTTTACGTATCAACCGCAGGATGCCCTTGATTTCAACATCAACAACATGGACAACAACCTGACGTCATTGCTTGCCTATTATGCTTATCTGTTCATTGGCTTGGATTTGGACACCTTCTCTCCTCTGGGGGGAACGGAGATTCTGCATCAGGTGGAGAGCATCGTGAACAATGCTCAGACCATGACGGCACCCGGGTGGAAAGCCTTTGATGACACGAAGAACCGCCATGCCATCATCAACGACTACATGGAGTCTTCAATGGAGCCTTTCCGTCAGATGCAGTACAAGTACTATCGTCAAGGGCTCGATGAAATGGCGCAGAATGCTGATCGTGGACGTACTGCCATCACTGAGGCATTGGAGTTGTTGAAGGAGGCATACTCCAACAAGCCCCTCTCACAACTTCCTCAGATTTTCACTGACTTTAAGCGCGATGAAATCGTCAGTATCTATTCAGGACATGGCACGGAGAAGGAACGTCAGGGAGTCTATGACATCGTGTCTAACATCAATGCCAGCCAGAACAATTATTGGAATAAAATCAAAAAATGATACGTCATTTACACATAGAGAACTACGCATTGATTGAGCACCTCGACATGGATTTCCATACGGGCTTCTCTGTCATCACAGGTGAGACGGGTGCGGGTAAGTCCATCATCATTGGTGCCATTGGTTTGCTGTTGGGACAGCGGGCTGACTCCCGTTCCATCAAGGCTGATGCCAAGCGCTGTGTGGTGGAAGCCACGTTCGACCTCTCCCAAGACCCCATGGAGGCTTTCTTCCAGGAGAATGACCTCGACTATGATGGTACCGAATGCATCATTCGTCGTGAACTCACAGCAACAGGCAAATCCCGTGCTTTCATCAACGACACCCCTGCTTCCTTGTCCCAACTGAAAGAACTGGGCGAGCAGTTGCTCGATGTCCATTCCCAGCACAAGAACCTGCTCTTGGGCAAGGAAGACTTTCAACTGAGCGTGCTTGACATCGTGGCGAATCATTCAGAGGTGCTTGATGCCTATAAAACAGAATACCAAGCCTATCGTCGTCTTTCCAAACAGTTGGAAGAGGCATTGGAAGAGGCAAAGTCCAGTAAGGAGGATGAAGACTATCTGCGTTTCCAGGTCAATCAACTGGCAGATGCTGATCTGAAGGAAGGGGAACAGGAGGAACTGGAGGAAGAGGCAGAGACTCTCGAACATGCCGAGGACATCAAGTCCTCCCTCTATGCAGCCTCCAACCATCTGCAGTCTTCCAATGATGGCACCGATGCCTTGGGCTTGATCAAGCAGAGTCTTTCCGAAATCCAATCGATTTCATCGGTGTATTCCTTTGCAGAAGAGTGGGCAGAGCGTTTGGATTCCTGCTATATCGAGTTGAAGGACATTGCCCATGAATTGGAGGGGCAGGCAGAAGATATCGAGTACAATCCCCAACGTTTGGAACAGGTCAACGAACGTCTGAACCTCATTTACACCCTTCAAAAGAAGCACGGGGTGGAAAGTGTGGAGGAGTTGCTGTCCCTTCAGGCAGACATGGAGGAGAAACTCCTGCGTATCACCAATTCTGACGATTTCATCGAAAAACTTCGTCAGCAGGTAGAAGCACAGAAGGAGAAGGCGTTGCAGTTGGCAAAACAACTCTCCAAGTCTCGTGTTGCCACAGCTAAGAGGGTGGAAAAAGAGATGGAAGAACGTCTCTTGCCATTGGGTATGCCCAACGTGCAGTTCAAGTGCTCTGTTTTGGCGATTCCATCGGAACTTACTGCTACGGGCTATGACCAGGTGCAGTTCCTCTTCAATGCCAATAAGAGTGGTGAACCCAAGCCTGTCAGTCAGATTGCCTCTGGCGGTGAAATCGCCCGTGTCATGTTGTCTCTCAAAGTACTCATCGCAGGTGCCGTGAAACTCCCCACCATCATCTTCGATGAAATCGACACAGGTGTGAGCGGTTCCATCGCGGAAAAGATGGCACGGATGATGCAGGAGATGGGGGAGCGTGGACGCCAAGTCATCTCCATCACCCACCTGCCACAGATTGCCGCTTTGGGTAGCCATCATTATAAGGTTTATAAGGAAGACACCGAAGATACCACGTTGACTCATATCATTCCTTTGAATGACGAACAGCGCATCGAAGAGATTGCCTGCATGCTGAGTGGTGAACACCTCACCCAAGCCGCGCTCGACAATGCCAAAACCCTATTAGGAAAATGAAAAGAAAGATACTATACACTTTACTTTTGTGCTTGACCGCACTCACCAGTTCTGCACAACCCAAGTTCGCCTCGAAGGTGAGCAAAGGCATCGTGTCCCTGAACACCTATGACCGCCAGGGTAATCTCTTGCGTCAAGGCACAGCCTTCTTTGTGGGTGCCAATGGTGAAGCCATTGCCGACTTCCGTTTGTTCAAGAACGCATATCAGGCATCTATTATTGATGCGTCGGGCAAGCAAATCGATGTGGATTTAATTCTGGGCGCTGACGACACCTATTCCATGGTGCGTTTCCATGTCAACACCAAAGGCAATGCCTTCATCCCGTCTGTCACCTCTTTTCAACCGATGAAATCGGCAGTTTATGTGCTGGGACGTGCTGATGGGGGCAAGATGGAGAGTGCGCAGGCTGTGGTTGCTGATACGGCGATGATTCAGGGCAAGTACGTCTATTATGGCTTGGACAAGCAAGTGGATGAAGTGCTGACGGGTGCGCCTGTGTTTAATGAGTCAGGCACCTTGGTGGGTATGCTCCATCCTCAGTTGGGGGGCAAGAACTACGTACTGGACATTCGTTTCCGCGACGAACTGAAGATACAGCCCTTCCCCTCCACCTCTGCCTCTGTGGCATTGGGCAACATCTTCATTCCCAAAGCCTTGCCAGAGACACCCGAAGAGGCGCTGGTATATCTCTATGCCAAGTCACGCTCTGCCAGCAACGAGGAATACATGGATATGGTCAACCGCTTCGTGGCTGCCTATCCCAAGAATGCGGAAGGCTATCTTCGTCGTGCCACACCGCTCATCGATTTGACCCGTTTTGACGAGGCAGATCGTGACCTGCAGCAATACCTCTCCTTAGTGGATGACAAGGCTGTGGGCAACTACAACGTGGCATCCCTCATCTTCGACAAACTTCGTCTGCAGCCCGAGCCTGCCTATGAGAAGTGGAACGAGGATGTCGCCATTCAGTATGTGGATAAAGCCCTGAGCCTCAATGCTTCCAAGCCCGAAGAGGAACGGAAGTTGGAGAAGACGAGATACCAGATTCTGAAGGGGCAGTTGCTGATGAACAAGCCCGATTATGATGCTGCCTTGGCTTTGTATGAAGAGTTGAACAGCGAGAGTGGAGGAAGCCCCACCTATCTCTATGCCATCAGTTTGGCACGGGAGGGTAGAGGCGATTCCATCGGGGCTGTGATGGAGCCTATTGACAGCGCCATTGCCAAATTCAGCGAACCTTTGCCCACAGAGGCTGCCAATTACATCATTCGTCGTGGACAACTCCATGCCAATGCGGGGCAATACCGTGAGGCGGTGCAGGACTACAATCAGTACGCCTACCTGCTGAACAATCAGGTCAGTCCTGTCTTCTACTACGAGCGCTCGCAGATAGAAGTCAATGCCCGCATGTACCAGCCTGCCATGGACGACATCAACAAAGCCATTGAAATGGCACCCCGCGAACCCCTTTACCATGTGGAGCGTGGAGCCCTCGCTGTCCGTGTCAGCATGTTTGACGAGTGCATCGAGTCCTGCCAGACGGCTCTTCGCCTCAATCCAGACATCATCGACGCCTACCGCATCCTTGGCTATGCCCAGTTGCAGAAAGGCGACAAGACTAACGCAAAAATCAATCTTCAGAAAGCCATTGATATGGGCGATGAAACCGCCCGAATGCTGATGAATACCTACCTTGCTCAATGAAAAAGATTCTCCTCTTTTCACTGGTTGCAGGGTTGATTCTCCTCTTCAGCGGCTGCAACCGGCAGACAGACCAACTCCTTGAGCGTGCCGAGAACTATCTTCCGGCACAGCCCGATAGTGCCGAGTTCTGTCTGAACAGCATTCCGCAGGAGGAACTCACCGATGCCCAACGGGCTTTGTATGGCTTGTTGCGCACCGTCATCTCCAATCATCAGGGCGATGGGGTCACCAGCGACTCTCTTATCCGGGCAAGTTATGAATACTACCGCGATGCCTCCCATGCAGGGCAGACCTCCGACCTTGACCTCCTGCGCCACTATGCACAAGGGTGCTACTACATGAGTGTCTTCTACACCAATGCCGACAGCACCGAGCAATGTGGGGAACTGCTCCAGCAAGCCATTCAGGGCAGCGAGCAATGTGAGGACTGGCACACCTGCTACCTGGCACACACCCTGCTCAGTCTCACCGCCAGTTATGAGAATCCGCAGGATGCCACCCGACAGGCGCTGAAAGCCTTGGAGATTTACCACAAAATCAACGACGACATCAACAACGAGGTGCTCATCATGGGACATGTGGGTGCCTCCTACCTCGACATGGCAGAGCCTGACAGCGCCTTGGCATACTACCTGCAAGCCTACGACCTGGCAGAGAAGCACCAGTTGAAGGAGGCGCAGAACAGCATGTGCATGGGTCTCTCCGATGCCTATTGTTATATAGGTGCCTTCTGGCATGCCCTCCACTACGCCAAGATAGGCGTTGAGACTGCCGACAGCACCACGCTTGTGCCCTCCTTGCTCTCCTTGGCTCAATGCTACTATGCCAGCGACTCCCTGGACAAGGCAAAGGCGGTGCTCGACACCATCCCTTGTGACTCTGACGACTACCTCAATCGCTACCTCACCCTGCGCACCCTCTCCGAGATTGCTGTGCAGAACCGCGACATCGACTCCCTCTATGCCTACGTCGATTCTGCCTACCTCTGTCTGGAAGACCGCTTCTCCCGTGAGCAGCAGGTGAAGGATGCCACTGTCATCCAGGAAAAGAAGCAGGTAGAAGTGCAGCATGAGACAGAACTGCACCTGTGGATTGGTGCCTTTTCAGCCCTTCTCCTCTTGCTTGCCGCAGGCATCATCTACTACTTCTATTTCGTGCGCAAGCGTAGGGTGGTGCTGCCTGAAGAACCAGTGGATGCCGTGCAGTACCAGCAGGAACTGCAACAGCAACGTGTCCTCACCCATGCTGTTGTGCAGAAACGTCTGGTGCAACGCCTCGAATCCCTCCCCAAGCATCCTGCCGATGCCAAACAGCAGCGACGTGCCGAGAAGGCATGGAAGGAGATGGAGAAACTCCTCAACGACACCGACAAGGACTTCGTGCGGAACCTGCGTCAGCAGTACCCCGACTTCAAGGAAAAGGACATTCAGTTGTGCATGCTTGTGCGCCTGAAAGTGTCCAATGCCACCCTTGTCAAGATCTTCGACATTGGTGAATCTGCAGTCAAAAAACGTAAATCCACGCTGAAAAAGCAAGGCTTCCACGTGACTGATCCTGACATCACCTTGGAGCAAATTGTGGAAAGTATTTGATAGGGTTATTTCTTTCATTCACAAGCAAATGAAAGAAAAACTTTCCACCCATTTTTCCACCCTCAAAGCAATCCTTGTGAATTTTTTGTGAAATTTCTTTGAGGGACGCTTGAAAATGTGAATTTTTTGTGAAATCGTTTTCTTGGAGATACGGGCAAGAAACCCGTACCTTTGCATCGTTCACAATTAAAATTTCAACGCAATGGAAAAGAAGTACTCAATCATTTCATGGAGTCTCGTCATGAGAACCCTCCTGATGTTCGTGTTGTTCAGCATGACTTTCAATCTCGCCTCTGCCTCCGAAAAGGGTAAGAAGAGAAAGCAAGGCACAACCTCCAAAATCCTGCGCCACTCCAAGGGGAGCATCACCTTTGTGGTGGACGAAGACCTGCCTGCCCCCAAGAAACATTTCACCCCCTATGAAGAGAAGTCCATCACCTACTTCATCATGAACAAGTCTGGGGTGGGGTCGAACGCAACCACTGTGGTCAAGACCAGTTACGAGAACGAGCGCATGGGCTACTTGGGCATTGACAATCTTTTTCAATGTGTCGTGGGTGCGTACGCGGATCATCATCCCCTGGAACTTTCTCCCGACGTGGTGTGGCTCGCCATTGGTCAGGGCTTTGCCCGTTATGTGAATGCACATACTGAGGAGATGCGCGACCTGCTCGTTTCTCACGAGGGGAAGATGGAACTCGTTGTGGATTCGGACAATGATGTGCTGGGTCCCGATGCTGACTGGGAGAGGCTGATGCAGGACTTCTCCGATGCTATCGCCCGGAACACCAAAGGCGATGTGGCTGAGATGATGACCGCCAACTTCACCACCACCGGCATGACGGAGCGCATCGCCTCGCAAATCACGCTGATGGAGGCTGTCAAGGAGTACTTCGACTATCTCAATATGTCGATAGGGTGTGGCTTCCCCTTCATCACCCTCAAGGGTACACCCGAAGACTGGCAGAAGGTGCTGGACAAGACGCGTGGCCTGTCGAAGTACGGGCTGGAGTCGTGGGTCAAGGAACTCGAACCCATCCTCACCGAGTTTGTGGAAGCCTCCAAGGGCAAGCCCAATCAATCCTTCTGGCAGGGCATCGTGAAGAAAAGACCCGTCGGTGAGTTGGTTTCCAATAAGGGTTGTGGCATGACCCTCGATGGCACCACCAAACTGGATGGCTGGTTCCTCAAGTTTTTCCTCTCTGACTGGGGCGAGACTGAAAAGGAAGTGTTTTGGAACACCCGTATGCCCTCCGAGATGGTGCGTGTGGATTTCAAGCACCAGTATTACCACCCCGTCACCCGTGAGGTGGTGGCTGAAGTGCCCATGGAGCTCTGGGCAGGATTCGTAGGCTTCAAGGAAGACCCCAAAACCTTCGCCATTATCCCCCAAATCGGTTGGTTTGTACGCATTGCCAAAGAACGAATGTAAAATTTGCTGCTGTAATCCTAATCCGCTGCAAAGTTACGACATAAAAAAGGTGGGTGCAAGTTTGTTAAAAGAAAGTCGCTTTTCCTTTAACAGGTTAAAAAACAGCCGAAAATCTTGCACTATTCCGCAAGGAAAAGAGCCTTTACAGGCAACATGCACGTGTCTTTGCGGAGGAGTCAAGCAATTCTTTATGGAGGTCTCAGCATAG
>JBGUGM010000321.1:0-3877 GCA_045111535.1 Bacteroidaceae bacterium | reverse complement strand
TCCATATTCGTTTAATTTGTTGTTCTCAATTGATGTCCGCAGTTACTACAATACACATCCATCGGGTGAATGTAATGGTCACATTCTTGGCATTTCGGCACAATCAGCATAAAAATCAAAATTATTCCACCAAATAAACATAACAATAATATAATTGGCTCAGCCTCTTCAAACCATGATGTGATTCTCTCCCACCTTGTTAGCGGTTTTAAGTTGGGGTCGTAACTCGGTAACATATTCGTGTAATTCGTTTAATTTATTATTATTAACGTGCAGATAGGTGGGCATTGTTCAAAAGAATTGACTGGACAACGCAAGAAGCACAACGCCCAGCACGGGAAAGCAACGCCTACCACAGCGCACATCAGCCGTGCTCTTTACCCTCTGCATCGTATTTACCTTGCACCCTTCAACGTAATTACGCCACATCGTGCAACGTAATTACGTCTGAGGGAACATTGTTTAACCTTCATTCTGCTGTTCGTTTAACTCCTGCACTTTTTCCTCGAAGGGTTTCCAGTCCATCTTCTGCAAGTCGTACTCGTTCACGCTTCCATCCACACACTCCTTCTTCACGACACCCTCATATCCACGTCTGCGCAATTCGTAGATGATGTTGGTGGTGCTTGACTCTGCAAGGTTGCTGGTGGCGTTGCCATAGTGCGAGTTGGATAACTCGCGCAACTTGCCACCCCATTCGGTGCGCTTCTCGTTGAGTTTCTGTGAGAGCATTCCCTTCTGCTCTTTCAACACAAGGATGCGCTGGCGGAATGGTTCCATAGCGCAATTGAGGCGAGTGATCTCCGCCTTCGTCTCATTGTACAAGTTCTCAATGGCAGAGCACTCCTTCTGAGCCTCTGACTTCATGGCGCGGATAGCCATGTCAAATTCAATCTGTGTCATAGTTCCTTTGTTTTGATTGTTTATAAAAATGGGAAATTCCCCCTTAATTACCTTTTATATTGGCAAATGTCTCTTCCAGGTTGAAGCAACTGCACAGACATTGGATGTTGTCCACCTTGTTCTGTGGTGTGCGCTTCAACGGTTTCTTGTTTCCCATGCGGGTGTCCTCCTGCAACACGCAGTTGGCGAATTCGAATGTCCAAAGTGGCGATGGTGAGAAGGTCATCTGCACCACTCCCTCCACACAATACTCTATCTTCTGCACCGATGCGTTGTAATTGGAGAAGGTCTGCGATACTGGCACCACCATTGCATCAGGCTTCGACACGCCCACCTCGTTATACAGCCATTCCTTCAACAGCAGGATGGGTTCTTTCGACTGGTAGGCATCGTATCCAAATGCAATGAAATTCACATTCTTTTTGTCAAGTTCCATCACCCGTTGGATGGGGAGTTGGGGTTGCACCACCCTGCCAGGACTCACATGCAGCCACCCGTCTTTTGCCCACTTCTCATACAGTTCATGATAGGGTGATTTGTTGTATGCCTCTTCATTCACCCAGGCATCACAGTCGGCAAAGTATTCATGTGTGTTTACGTTGTAGGCGAGGAAAGTGACTGCATCGAAGTCATCACCATGCGAGAAGTCGAAGGAAGCATATACATCCCATCCTTTGTCTATGGTGCAGTCATCAATCCGCATGTCTGTCTGCAAGGCGCGTATCTGTTCAGGTTGTATCCATTCCTTCACGGTGGCACATTGGTACACATTGAAGAGTTTTGCCACCACCTCATTCATCTTCTCAGGATTCTGACGTGCCTTTGCTATTTCATCATCGTAGAAGGAATGCTGCACCACGATTCCCAGCATGGGATTGATTTTCTTTCGGATGTCGCGGTCAGTCAACAGCAGTTCCTCGTCTTGCTGTTCCCATTCATCGGGTTCAAGCAGGAGGCACATCTGCCTGTCAGTCGAGAGGTCAAACGTGACATCAGGATCAAGTTCTCGTTCCAAAAGTCGCTTGATGCCTCCCAACTTATCAATGAATGGTCCTGCTTGAATGAGTCCCGCTGTGGTGGATATGAAAGTCATGGGTTCTCGTCGTGGACCCATTGAACTCTCCACCACGCTCACCAACTTTCCCATATCTGATGACCCATTCACATAGGCTGCACTTCCATACTCATCGGCTGAGCACAACTGGGCAAACAATCCATCCTTCGTCTTGCCTCCTGCTGAGAGGGCTGTGAGGGATGCTGTGCGAAATTGCCCAGGCTTCCAGTTCACTTGTGTTTTTGTGAATCTGATTCGCTTCTCCTTTGGATCGATCTGACGAATCAATGCCGCGCTTCTTTGGAAAAGAATGACACTCTGAGCACTTGCATTTGCCGCGCAATAACACTCCGCATTCTCATCACCACTCATGAAGTACCAGAACTGAATGAAAGCAGAGAGTTGTGTCTTTGCTGTCTTTCTGGGTGTGTACAACGTGAACTCCGTGCAGAGCCTCCGTTTGTCCCAGATATGCCCATCCATCAGTTCTTCTTCACTCTCCAACAGTTCACGACTGCCAGCCTCATTGCCTGTGTCCACCCAACATTTCAGCAAGAACATGCACGCCAACACAAACACCTGAAAGGGTTGCAATCGGTAGTACTGTGGTCCCGTTAAGCCTGGATGCTTCAAGCCTCCCTCACGATGTCGCCAAATTCCGTTGTCGTCACGTTCCCACGTTCCCTCATACTTGTACATCACATCTTCAAAGGTTTCAATGTCCAATTCATAGGTTCGCAATAGACGTAAAAATTTTACGGCACCCAAAATCTCATAGGCGTTATGCCATTCAGGATGCACAATCAGTCCACAAATATAGTCTGATAGTCGTGGCTCAATATTGCGCACCATCATCATCTCTGTCTCATTGAAGGACAGATGCAACAGGCTCAATGCTATTTCTTTCTGTTCTTTCGACATCACTTTCGATTGTTATAGTATTTCGTCATCGGGTCCTCTTCGTCAACACCTCGCTTTGTATCCTCCTTTACTTTCGAGGGTGTAGTCTTGAAGTTCAATCCCAAAGCCTCGAACTGTTGAATGAGGGTGCGTTGCATTTTGTCATAATGAGCAAGCAATGGGTGCGCCTCTTTCTTCGTCTGACCAACAGAGCCTTCGCCAAAACAAACCAAGAAAGGCTCTCTCTCCAACTCATCCTGCACCTTATCGAGCATTGCCATATTCATCGCTGTTGCCCTCAGTTGCGGGTAGAGCCACGGTTCGCAATCAGCACCCGTCCTGTTCTTAATCATATCAAGCAATTGATTCTCATATCCCTTTCTTCTTGCTTCTGCTGAATTCCATTGTGCTTTTTCCGTTTTCATCTTTGCCATAACACATTCCATTTATAAGGATGATTCCACCTTGTACAATTCACAGAATTCTCTTGGCACGATGCAGTCAACCTCAAATGGAACAGCCTTTCTGATGACGCGCGTTTCATTCGGATCATCCTTTGCGCCATTTTTTCTTGCCTCTTCTTTTAGAATATCAAGCAGACATGCAATGCGTTCCTTTGCTTCGCCAACTTCATCTGCCGCAATGACATAGTTGGTGTCTGACTTTTTCAATTTCATTTCATCATACCATTCATGGCGAACTGTCACCTTGAAATAATTCTTTCTGTCATAGGCTGTTGTGCGTGCTTCTTCTGGAATGCAAGCATGGTCATCAGGCACAATCTGAGCATCCACATGCACAACTCTCCATGCGGTTACATATCCATTTATACATCGATACATCTGTCCAAACTCACTCGCCACCTTGATAGCCTGAGGAATCGTCTGGGCATAGCAGACATAATGCACTTTCCCGTTACATCCATAGTGCAATTCAACATTGAAAGCATAGAGGTACGTTGGCACATAAAGGGTCATTTCACTCACCTCATCTTCGCACACTTCCACATCTTCAATGTCT
>JBGUGM010000320.1:0-4388 GCA_045111535.1 Bacteroidaceae bacterium | reverse complement strand
GTGGCTCTGCCTCCAGGCGAGCACATGGACTTCGAGCCAGGTTCTTATGCACAAATCAAAGTGCCTGCATTCTTCATCGACTACGACAAGGACTTCGACAAGAGCCTCATTGGCGACACTTACCTCCCTGCATGGGAGAAGTTCGGACTCTTCCCGCTCAAGTGCGTCAACGAGACCCCGACCATCCGTGCATACTCTATGGCGAACTATCCCGACGAGGGCGACATCATCACCCTCAACGTCCGCATCGCCACACCTCCATTCAAGCCAAAGGATCAAGGTCCTGGCTTCATGGATGTGAACCCAGGTATCGCATCGTCTTACATCTTCTCGCTCAAACCAGGCGACAAGGTCATCATGTCAGGTCCTTACGGAGAGTTCCGTCCACAGTACGGCACAGGTCGTGAGATGATTTGGGTCGGTGGTGGTGCCGGTATGGCTCCGCTCCGTGCACAGATCATGCACATGCTCAAGGGCAATGGCATCGCACCCGAAGACCGTCAGCGTGAGATGCACTACTTCTATGGTGCACGTGCCCTCGAGGAGATTCCATTCCTCGACGATTTCCTCACACTCGACAAGGAGTTCCCGAACTTCCACTTCCACCTTGCCCTCGACCGTCCAGACCCGAAGGCAGACGAAGCAGGAATTGCATACACGCCAGGATTCGTGGCACCTGTCATGGGCGACACCTACCTCAAGCAGCACGAGAACCCAGAAGATTGTGAGTACTACCTCTGCGGTCCTCCAATGATGGCAAAGACCGTGCTCGACCTGCTCCACTCTCTCGGAGTCGAAGACGACATGATCCGTTTCGACAATTTCGGAGGCTAAACGGACATCGGTGGCATAGAAAACACATTATTTATATAAGAAAAAGGGCTGTTCCTTGTTGGGGACAGTCCTTTTTTTCGTACCGTTGGCTTCGCCGTCATCGCTTGCGCTTTCGTAACAATGTGGAGAAAGAACGTACTCACATTCGGAAATGCTCAAATAAATTTGGTATTTCACTCATTTAATCGTACCTTTGCACCGCTAAATTTATTTATCCTTTACACTCATGAAAAGATTTACATTATCCATGATGGTGTTGGCGGCAACCATGTCAATGCACGCCATAACCCATACCGTCATTGTAAAGAACACCCGCTACCAGACCATCACCGGTTTCGGTGCAGCCTGTTGCGATGGTGCCATGTGTCCCTTCGGTGATGACACCCAACCCGTCAAGTTACTCTATGGTCCCACCTCCAAGATTGGTCTCAACATCATGCGCATGGAGATATCGCCCAATTTCAAAGGAGACATCTCATACAGCGATGTCGGATGGGACACCCCCTACGACTGGAAAGGTTCCCTACCCTCTGCCAAGATTGTCAAACAGCGTGGTGGCATTGTGTTCGGCACCCCTTGGTCACCCCCAGGTTCCTACAAGACCAACGGAACGGCACAGGGTGGAAAGGTGAACGACCAAGACGAGAATGACCCCAAGAACAAGCGTGGCGCCCTGCGTGAAGACTGCTACGAGAAATTCTTCCCTTGGCTCAACACCTTCCTGAAGTACATGAAGCAGAACGGCGTCAACGTCGATGCTGTGTCCGTTCAGAACGAGCCCGACTGGTGGGTCAACTACTCTGGTTGTCTCTACACCCCTGAACAGCAGGTGACTCTCGTGAAGAACTACGCCAACAAACTCGACAGGGAAACCTACAAGGGAGTGCGGCTCATCAGCGCCGAGCCTCTGGGCTTCGACGTCAAATATGCCAAAGCCCTGATGAACGACCCTGTGGCACGCGAACAGATTGACATCATCGCAGGACACCTCTACGGAAATCCTCCATTGGGTGGTGGTTACTTTAACACCCCTCCCCATATGAAGAACTCCGCTGCCCTTGCCGCCAAATATGGCAAGGAAGTGTGGATGACCGAGCACTCTGTCAGCGACGGACTGAAAGACCGCCTTCCCAACTGGTCAGAACAGCTGGAGTTTGCACGCGAACTCAACGAGTGCATGCTGGCAGGATGCACAGGCTACATCTACTGGTACATGCGCGCTCACTGGGCATTCGTGGGAACAGGAGAAACCAAGTACGGCTCCACCAACAAGAAGAACCAGCTGCTGCCACGTGCCTACGTCTATTCCCACTTCGCCAAGCACGTCACAGGTTCCACCCGTCTGGACACCAAGGCAACCTTCACCACCAGCACCAACTCCGAACTTGAGACATCGGCATTCATCAAGGGCGACTCCATCATCATCATGGCAATCAACTCCGGCAAGTCCGACCATGAACTGAGAATGAGAATGCCCTCTGGCACCTATGTCAAGAGCGGCACCCACCTGATTTCCACTGGCAATGAGACCTCGAAACTCTGTCAGGAAACTCCCTGCGACATCACAGAACCTGTGACGGAATACACAGCCAGTTTCCCCGCCAACAGTCTCAACACCTATATCTTCATCATCGATCAGGAAGCCACCGCCATCAGCGAAGTGCAACAGCCTGAGGATCCCCTTGCCAAGACCTATTACGACTTGCAAGGTCGTCTGTTGGACACCCCTCGTGGTCTATGCATCGAACGCCGTGCCGATGGTTTCACCCGCAAGGTGTACATAGAAGATTAAGACTCACGAGCAAACACCTGTACACCTTTTGTCTTAGTTGAGTACAAAGGTGGGATTTTTTTAGAAATACGTTTCGACTGCAAAGCGGAATTGTTCAATGAATATCTGTTTGAAGGCAGATATGTTGTTTTGTTCATAGAACAATAGCATGGCTTTCTTGTAATCGATGCTGTCAACCGTGCGGAAAGAGATGGGACAATAGCCGTTGGCAATAAGGATTGCATTGCTGGTGATGCGGGCAATGCGTTTATTACCATCATTGAAGGCTTGGATATACGAGAGCAATACCAGTACAAACAATGCTTTCTCAAACACATTCGTTCTGCTGTTCACCAGATCGCAGGTCTGTTGGAGAGCCTCGCGAATCTGGAACTCATTGTCAATGGGACGGTAGTTGGTTCCAGTGATGCCAACACGTCGAGTGCGGATGTTGCGGTCAACCCCCAAATCCTTAATAAGCAGGCTGTGAATATCTTCGATACGAGAGATGGTCAAGTGCTCCATGTAGTCAGGGTTTGCAACGATGAAGTCAAGCGCATCCTTATGGTTGAGTAGCATGATGGCCTCCTCTTTTGTCTTACCTGCAGCCGTTTGTTTCTCTTTCAACAGACGTTCTGTCTCGAGTAAAGAGTAGGTGTTGCCTTCTATCTGTGACGATTTCCAACTGAGGTCAATACCCAGACGTTCCATCTCTTTGTGTTTTTGCTCGTCAGTGAGCATAGAGAAGTTCTGGGCGAACTGATTCTGCAAGGCATTCAGTTCGGACATCTCCTGTTCTGTGAAAAGTTGTACATGACTCAAGACAGAGGGAATCAAGTCGAAGTTGTATCCGGTCTGTATCTGTCGCTCATCCACCTCTTTGCTGTAATACTCATTCAAATCGACGGGGGCAAAAAGTGGCGAAATATAATATTTTGTAGCCCTTGCTTTCCCCTCTACATTGATATAGTATGAGTTTGATAATTCGTTAATGGCACGTTTGACGGTGGCAAGACTTGCTTCGCCTGCCATAGCGTCGGCAATCTGTTTCGACGATGTACCAGGATGCTCCTTGATGTATTGTAAAACGATGTTCTTATCCATACAAAAATATAATTGGCTCACAAAAGTACGAGAATCGGCTCAATTATGCAAGAATTTGAGCCAATTTCTTGTAATATTTGAGCTGATTTGAAGGATTAGAACGTAAAAAAGGACTTCTTAAAGTCGACACCCGTTCGGGGGTTGAGACTCATTATTTTTTCAGCCGTTTGTTTAGCAGGTTGCACAGCTTCTCAGGTTTCATGGTGAGATTGGCGACTTGAATACAATCCTCAGCACCCATAATGATTCGATTTATCTTACGGCCGATGCGGTCCATGCCCTTTGCCTCGCTCTTCTTCTTGGCTTCCACGTCGGGCTTGTAGTGAATGCGTATATTGGTGGTTTGGGAGAAATAAATAAGGTCGAAATGGTGGATATCAGCGAAGTGCAACAGCCTGAGGATCCCCTGGCCAAGACCTATTACGACCTGCAAGGCCGTCTGTTAGACAACCCTCGTGGTCTTTGCATCGAACGCCGTGCTGACGGATTCACCCGCAAGGTGTACATAGAAGATTAAAGTTGAACAAACACCCACAAAGCCCGTAAGCCTTGTGGGTGTTTGTCATTCTTCTTCCATCAAAACTTTCAGTTTTCTGCCAAGCACCTCCCAGAAAGATGTCTTCCGGGGCTGTTCGTCCTCCACATCCTCCTCCTCATCACTCTCTTGGATATTCTCATC
>JBGUGM010000319.1:0-2800 GCA_045111535.1 Bacteroidaceae bacterium | reverse complement strand
TGTCTTTACGCTCCGCATGAAGGGGTATATCACAAAGCAAGGACAACTGACCCAGAAATTCTTTGATGAGAAGCAACAAGGAACGCTCGACTTCGGAGAAGACTACAATGAATACAAGAAGGACATCATCAATCAGTTGGATGCTGTGTTCAATCCTGAAGCCGTGAAACCTGAAGATGCCCGTAAAGTGCGTGAAGCCAAGTTTGACAGTCAAAAGTTCGCTCGTAAGGAGTTCCAAGACTTATGGCGAAAGATTAACCAACAAACTTATTACACCGTCGATTTCAAGACAGAAGATTTAATTCGTCGTGCTGTCATAGAAATGGACAACCATCTGCGTGTGAGTGAAATCAACATTAAGGTGGTGGAAGGCACGTTAGAAGGTATCAAGAGTAAGAAACAACTGGAAGAAGGACTGGCAATGGTGGTCAAGGAGGCTGACACACACAGCATTCATGAACTCATAGGTGAGAACGTGAAGTATGACCTGATAGGCAAACTGGTGGAAGATACAGGATTGACTCGTAGGGCTATCGTCACCATCCTTCAGAAGATTTCACCAAAGACCTTCAATCTATTCAAGGCTAATCCAGAGGAGTTTATCATCAAGGCTGGCAATATCATCAACCAATGCAAGGCTCTCGCCGTGGTGGAACATGTGGCTTATCACAAACTCGACAAGCAGTATGATGCCGATATTTTTAGCGCATCGACATTGAAAGGCAAGTTGGGCGTCAATGCCTTGGAGTCCATGAAATCGCTCTATGACATCGTTGTGGTGGATTCCAAAGGTATTGAGATGGACTTTGCCAAGAACTTGGAACTACAGAACGAGGTGGCTGTCTATACGAAACTGCCAGGCGGATTCTATATCAACACACCTGTTGGTCATTACAACCCCGATTGGGCCATCGTGTTCAAGGAGGGAACTGATATCAAGCACATCTATTTTGTGGCAGAAACCAAGGGCTACAGCGATGACGAGGTGACTGATTATCGAGATACGGAAAAGGTGAAGATAGAATGTGCCAAACGTCATTTTGCCACCATCAGCAGTTCTGCTGTCACGTATGGTGTGGTGAAGAACTATGATGAGTTGAGAGATATCATTACGAAGTAGGAGGGATTGAATGTACTCCAAAGCACTAATGATGAGGGAGGCGGTCACCGACTACCTCCCTCAATGTGTCAATGTGAATTTGACCTTCGGTCTTACTCCTCCTGTCCCTTTTTCTGTCTGTTATTGAAAAAAGTGGGGGAAATAATGAACATAACCGATGAACAAACTTTTTTGCAGATAGAATAAAAAAAGTTGAGTATTCAACATGAAGTGTTAAAGGATAAACGGGCTGAGTATGGCGAACAAGTGGTGAAGAATCTGTCGAAACAGCTTACAATTAAATACGGGACAGGTTATTCACGTAATAATTTGTATCGTTTCATTGCATTCTATAAGTCGTTTCCTGAAATTTTCCATGCAGTGAGTGGAAAATCTGAAATTGTCCCATCACCGACGGGACAATCTGAGAAAGATATATGCCCACCAAGGAGGAACTGCGTCGCGAGATTGAACAGCAGAAGCAATTCTTTTTGATGCAGCAAGATAATAAAAGCAAGAAGTGATATGGATAGAGACGAAATGAAAAAACTGGGACTCACTCCTATTGAAGAGTTCATAACGGAAGACCATGGTGAAGAGGGTACTCCGTCGAGAATGGAGTTTGAATCACGGGTTGACGCGTTTATTTTGGGTGAACGGCTCAAAGAGGAACGTCTGAAAGCGGGTCTCACTCAAGAGCAACTTGCAGAGCGTATTGGCACGAAGAAAAGTTACATTTCACGTGTGGAAAATGGACATGCAGATGTTCAAGTTTCCACGTTGTTTAAGATTTTTCATGGAGTTGGTAGAAGGGTGAGTCTGACGATTCTCTGACTCTAACGATTGAGAAGTACTCTAAATCCCATCAACGGTTTCTAATGATGAGGGAGGTAGTCGATTGACCACCTCCCTCAATGTGAATGTGAATTTGTGAATATGTGAATTCTTTTAATAGTTCTCTGCATTGATTTCGAAGTATGCTTGTGGATGGAAGCATACAGGGCAGGTGTCTGGGGCTTCGGTGCCGATGACGATGTGTCCGCAGTTGCGGCATTCCCAAATGCTGACACCACTCTTGCGGAAGACCTCTGCGACTTCGACATTGTGCAGGAGGGCACGGTAACGCTCCTCGTGGTGCTTCTCGATGGCTGCCACACCTCGGAACTGCTCTGCCAACTCGTGGAATCCCTCCTCGTCTGCTTCGCGGGCAAAGGTGTCGTACATGTCCGTCCATTCGTAGTTCTCGCCTTCAGCGGCATGGAGCAGATTTTCGGCAGTGGTGCCTACTCCACCTAAATGCTTGAACCACAGTTTGGCGTGTTCCTTCTCGTTGTCGGCAGTCTTGAGGAAGAGGGCGGCAATCTGCTCGTAGCCGTTCTTCTTGGCAACGGAGGCATAGTAGGTGTATTTGTTGCGTGCCATCGACTCTCCTGCAAAGGCGGCTTCGAGGTTCTTCTCGGTCTTGGTGCCTGCATATTTGTTGGTGCCATCGGCTTCTGGTTCTGCTGTCACCTTCACGAAGTCGGATGCAGGGTGCTTGCAGATAGGACAGATGAAGTCCTCTGGAAGTTCCTCGCCCACATATTCATAACCACAGATGGTGCAACGCCAAATGGTCTTGCCATCGGCTGTCTGTCCTACAGGCTGAGGTTTGGGCTTGATGTTGGACTGGTAATAGTTATAGGTGGCAGAAGGTACGTC
>JBGUGM010000318.1:0-2382 GCA_045111535.1 Bacteroidaceae bacterium | reverse complement strand
CGATTTGGCGAGGAAGGAGTGGAACGATTTGTGAAATGGTCTAAATTGTTTGGGTAATAAAAAGTTAAAACGAATGTTTTACTTTGTAGAGTGCTCACTTATTCGTACCTTTGCACCCGTTTTATGAGAAGGCAAAGGTTTATTGCGTCATTGCTGGTGCTTGTCATGGTGTTGTCAATGACGGCTTTCAACAATCCATTGGTCGGCAAAAATCATCGTTTTGTCGGCCATCATGCTGTTGACACAACCCTTACAGATTCTGTCCTTCCCACGTCCGATACCATCCCTTCACAAGACGTTACAGACCATCCTGATACGGTGCAGTTGTCGGAGAATGATTCCCTGCTTCTTAACCTCGATTCTCTCAAAGCACAGTTTGACCGTGAACATGGCATAGAGCCCAACAAGTCCAGAGCCATCCAATGGAACGACTCTGTGGCTGCTGCGGAAGACTCGATTCAGAGGTCCCAGAAGAAGAGTGCGCTCGATGCTCCTGTAGTCTATACGGCAAAAGACTCCATGACCTTCTTCATGGACACCAAGACAGCCTTTCTCTATGGTAGTGCCGATGTGAAGTATCAAAACATTGACCTCACTTCTGAGAACATCCACATGAACATGGACAGTTCCATTGTACATGCAACCTATGGATTAGACTCTATCGGCAACAAGTACGGAAAGCCTGTCTTCAAGGAGGGAAGCGATGAGTACAAGACTGAGACCATGTCCTACAACTTCAAGACGAAGAAAGGGTTCATCACCAATCTCTACACCACACAGGAAGAAGGTTTCATCACTTCAGAAGAATCCAAGAAAAGCGATGATGGTGTTTATTATGCACGTGGTGGTACTTACACCACTTGTGACGAAGAGCATCCTCACTTCTACATCCGAATGTCACGCATGAAGGTACGTCCAGGCAAAAACGTCTTCTCGGGTCCTGCATGGCTCGTGGTGGAGGATGTGCCACTGCCTTTGGCTGTTCCTTTTGCATATTTCCCCATTACAAGTACTTATTCCAGTGGTTTCATCATGCCCACGTATGGCGATGAGTTCACACGTGGTTTCTATTTGCGTGATGGCGGCTACTACTTTGCCATCAGCGACTACATGGATTTGAAAGTGACAGGTGAAATCTTCACGAAGGGTTCATGGGGTGTTGGTGCACAGACCACTTACAAGAAACGCTACAAATATGCGGGCAACTTCTACTTCAATTATCAGGTGACAAAGGATGGTGAGAAGAACATGCCCGATTATAGTGTGGAGAAAAACTTCAAGGTGCAGTGGAGTCATCGTACCGACCCCAAGTCATCACCCAACAGTTCTTTCTCTGCCAGTGTGAACTTTGCCACACAATCCTATGAGAAGAACAACCTTTCCTCTCTCTACAATCCCACCTCTTATTCGCAGAGTACACGCACCTCATCTGTGTCTTATTCGCACAATTTCCGCAAACTCGGGCTCTCCCTGTCCAGTTCCTTCAATATCTCGCAGAATATGCGTGACTCCACCATCGCACTGACCTTGCCTTCCATGTCATGGTCTCTCTCCACTGTCTATCCCTTCAAGCGTAAGGCGGCAGTGGGCAAGGAACGTTGGTATGAGAAAATCAGTCTGAAATATACGGGTACGCTCTCCAACTCCATCACGACGAAAGAAGACAAACTCCTGCATTCCTCTCTCGTCAAGGATTGGAAGAATGGCATGAAGCACAACATCCCTATCTCTGCATCCTTCAACATCCTGAAATATATCAACATCACACCGATGCTCAACTACACCGAGCGTTGGTACACCAACAAGATCATCCAGAGTTGGGATGAAGGGGGTAACAAAGTGGTGCGCGACACCATCTATGGCTTCAACCGTGTGTTCGACTATAACCTCTCCTTGAGTGCTAACACCAAGATTTACGGTACCTATAAACCCAACCCCAAGGTGTTCGGTGAGAAACTGCAAATGGTGCGCCATGTCGTCACACCTTCTATCAGTTTCAGTTATGCACCTGATTTTGGCGATGCTCGATGGGGGTATTGGAAAACCTACACCCGAACTGACGAAGAGGGCAATGTGACCCAAGTGCCCTACTCTCCTTATGCCGGTTCCCTCTATGGTACGCCCAGCCAAGGTAAGACAGGTGCTGTCAGTTTCAGCCTTTCCAATAATGTGGAAGCAAAAATCAAGGGACGTAACGATTCCATCAAGAAAATCAGCATCATTGATGAACTCGGTGCATCCCTCTCCTACAATATGGCAGCAGAACGCCAGCCATGGTCTAACCTCTCCACACGTTTACGTCTGAAATGGGGAAAGACCACCTTCAACATGAGTGCAGTCTTCATGACCTACGCATATGAGTTTGACAAGAACGGCAACGTC
>JBGUGM010000317.1:0-19555 GCA_045111535.1 Bacteroidaceae bacterium | reverse complement strand
GCCAGGTTTGGGGAGATGGATCTGCTCCGGATGCTGAAGTGGGGGTGCACCCGCCGGGGCGGTCAAACGGTCAAATGGTCAAATGGTGAAATTTTGCTCCGAGCGTGTGTTTGCTGTAATATATATTATTCTCTATACACTTCCCCCTATCCAATATCCCCCAAAGTATCGACTTTTCACATTTGACCGTTTGACCATTTAACCAATTAACCACATCCTAAAAAATTTGAAATATTGTGGAATCTGTCTTCACCCCCTTCTCTGACTCCTTATCTTACGCCTCTTTGGTTAATTTGTGTTAAAATGCAGTACTATGTATTGCAAGGTATTTATATTTTACCTACCTTTGCAGCGGAAAATTGAAGGAAACTAAAACTTTTCACTGTTAGTTTTTAACTTTTAACTTATATAATATGAACGTTGACAATGCAAAATCGCAGATGCGAAAGGGTATGCTGGAGTACTGCATCATGCTGCTGCTCAGTGAGAAGGCATACTACACTTCGGACATCATCCGGCGTCTGAAGGAGGCAAACCTGCTGGTGGTGGAGGGAACGCTGTATCCGTTGCTGACACGACTGAAGAATGACGGTTTGCTGGGTTACGAGTGGCAGGAGAGCACTCAGGGGCCTCCTCGAAAGTATTACGTGCTGACCGACGAGGGCAAGGATACCCTCGAGCAGTTGGATGCTGCTTGGGGAGAACTTGAAAGCACGGTGCATAACCTGAAGGAGCGACGACTGCTCATAGAGAATTGACAATAACACAACAAAAGACCAAAACAACAATGAAAAAGAATATAACAATCAATCTTTGTGGCAGACTTTATCAGATTGATGAGGATGCCTACGAACTGCTGAGCCAGTATATAGATGCACTGCGCAACTATTTCAAGAAGCAGGAGGGCGGTGAGGAAATCGCCGACGACATCGAGGAGCGTGTGGCTGAACTCTTCGACGACATGAAGTCTCAAGGGGTGGATGCCATCACCATTGAGCAAGTGCAAGACATCATCCATCAGATTGGACAGGTGGAGGAGATTGCGGGTGAAGGTTCTGAGGAGGCTGAGGCGCAGTCGGGCGCTGGCGCTTCGCAGCAGCAGGCGAAGAAGCCGCAGCAAGGGGGCAAGAAGTTCTTCCGTGACACGCAAGACAAGTTGCTGTCGGGTGTGCTGTCGGGCTGTGCCCACTACTATGGCGGCAGTGCTGACGGTTGGCGTTGGGGCTTCGTGATTCTGTGCGTGGTGTGGCTGTGCGTGGTGGGTTTCTGGCCCATGCTCTTCACGCTTCCTTTCGCAGCCCTTCCCATGGAGATGGGTCCCATCGGATTTGTGTTTTCTTTGCCTTTCCTGATTCTTTCGCTTCCTTTCGCCATCCTTCCCATCGTGGCTTACTTGCTGGTGGTCATGTTTGCGCCTGCTGCGAAGACCGCTGAGGAGGTGCTGCAGATGAAGGGCAAGGAGGTGACTCCGCAGAACTTGGTGGCTGAGGTGCAGCAATCGACGGAAAAGAAGGAGAAGAAGAAGGATGGTCGGTCAGGCTGGGACATCTTCGTGGGCATCATCAGTGTGGGCTGGAGCACGTTCTTCACCGTTGCCTTCATCGCTGTGCTGTGCTTCTACGTGGCATTCTTGGTGGCAAGCGAGACGATGGCTGACAGATGGTGGAACATCTACGAGATGGAGGATTTTGAAGTCATCTATCTTCCTGTAGTTCTTGCAGGTGCCGCTTTGCTGCTTTCCATCGGCATCTTGCTCTATTGCTCCATCCATGCGGCTGTCAGTTCGTTTGGCAAGACGAAGTCGATGAGTGCCACACAGCGTGTGATTTGGTTCCTCTTGTGGGTGGCATCAGTGGTCGGATTCATCGGCTGTTGCGTTTGGGGTGTGGGTAGGCTCTCCAAGACGCAGACAGAGCGTTGGGATGCCCGTGCTGAAAGAGCGATAGAGGAAACGATGACGGATGCACTTGGCAATGTGTTCAGCAAGGAGGAGTGGGATTTCTTCCAGCAGAACGATTGGGAACTGGTGACGGCTGAGAATGTGGACCGCTACACCTATCGTGGCGAGTACTACACAGGCGATGAGTCCGTGCGCTATCTCGACGACTGCAACGACTATGAGCCATTGATTTATACGGCTCGCAAACATGAGGATAATGTGGAACCTGGCTATTACCGCCTGACGGCTGTGGCAAAAGCCAACAATGAGAACAAGTTCATCTACCTCTACGGCATCACCATCGATGAAGAGACCAACGACACCGTCACAATAGCCGACAAGGTGAAGGAGATTCCGAATTACGGTCTGACGGGTGGCAACATCTGGGAGGCCTTGGGTGGTGAGCCCGAAGCGAAGGTTGTCAGGAAACAATCCAGTTCTGTGAAGGTGGGTGCCGTTCAAATCCCTCTGAGTGAGAAGGTGGTTGTGGAGAACACCCAAGTGGAGATTGACCCTGTGGTGAAGGAACTCGTTGACCGTATTCCAGACCGTGACAAGCGTAAGGTGCTGGGTGCTCACGATGGCCAAGGCTATGGCTGGAGTTTCGTCTATATCGACAGCATCAAGGTGGATAAGCCCTACAACACCATCTTCTACGGCGTGACCACCGACCCAGACATCACTGGTGCAACCCCCACCACAGGCTGGTTCTCCGCCACGGACTTCAAACTGGAGAAGATTGGAGAGTTAACGAATTGATAATTGATAATTGAAAATTGATAATTAAGAATTGAGAATTGGGCACCACATGAGGCTGTAAGCGCTTTGTGTGGTGCTTTTTGTGTGTATAAGTAACATAAATGAAAAGATGTGTTTCGGAGTTGAAAGGGTTTGTTGGGGAAAAATTCGTACCTTTGCAGCGAAATCAACAAAACTAACTATATGAGAAAGCCTTTATCAAGTCTCCTGCTGTGCTGTATGCTGGCATTGGGAGCCAGTGCGCAGACACTACCTTACGAGAATCCGAATTTGAGTGCGAGAGAGCGTGCCAAGGACCTTTGTGGTCGGTTGACGCTGGAAGAGAAAGCCATGCTGATGCTGGACGAGAGCCCCGCCATTCCAAGGTTGGGCATCGAGAAGTACTTCTGGTGGAGCGAGGCACTGCATGGTGCTGCCAATATGGGCAATGTGACGGTGTTCCCAGAGCCGATTGGCATGGCCTCGTCGTGGAATCCTCAGTTGCTCTACAAGGTGTTTGATGCCACGAGCACGGAGTTCCGTGCCCAATACAACAAGCGCATGATTGAGGAGGGCGGTGATGATGAGAAGTTCCACAGCCTCTCGGTGTGGACGCCCAACGTGAACATCTTCCGTGACCCTCGTTGGGGACGTGGACAGGAGACCTACGGTGAAGACCCTTATCTGACGAGTGTGATGGGCACCCAAGTGGTGAAGGGCTTGCAAGGTCCCGAATCAGCCAGATACAGAAAGTTGTGGGCTTGTGCCAAGCACTATGCCGTGCACAGCGGACCTGAATACACACGCCATACAGCCAATTTGGTGGATGTGTCGCCTCGTGACATGTGGGAGACCTACATGCCTGCCTTCAAGGTGCTGGTGCAAGATGCGAAGGTGAGGGAGGTGATGTGTGCCTATCAGCGTCTGGACGATGACCCATGCTGCGGCAGCACAAGGCTGCTGCAAGATATTCTCCGCAATGAGTGGGGATTCCAGTATCTGGTGGTGAGCGACTGCGGTGCCATCAGCGACTTCTACGACTCACACAAGTCGTCTTCGGATGCCACCCATGCATCTGCCAAGGCTACCATTGCAGGTACGGATGTGGAGTGTGGCTATGGCTATGCCTACAGAAGCATCCCTGAGGCGGTGAAGCGTGGCTTCATCACGGAGGAAGAGGTGGATAAGCATGTCATCCGCTTGTTGGAGGGTCGTTTTGACTTGGGCGAGATGGATGACCCATCATTAGTCGAGTGGTCGAAGATTCCTTACTCAGCGATGGACTCCAAGGAACATCGTCAGATTTCGCTCGACATGGCAAGGCAGTCGTTGGTGCTCTTGCAGAACAAGGGCAATGTATTGCCGCTGAAGAAGAATGCGGAGAAGATAGCCGTGATTGGTCCCAATGCCGATGACGAGCCGCTGATGTGGGGTAACTATAACGGTACACCCAACCGCACGGTGACGATTCTGGACGGCATCAAGACGAAGCAGAAGAACTTGCTGTATCTGGCAGGCTGTGACCGCACCTACGACAAGGTGATGGATTGCCTCATGGCTACATGCTGCGCCATCGATGGCAAGAAGGGTGTGAAGGGCACCTTCTGGAACAATACGAACATGGAGGGCAAGCCAGTGACCACGGAATACTACACGAAGCCATTGGCTGTGACCACAGCAGGTATGCATAACTTTGCCCCAGGCGTGAACTTGGAGGATTTCTCTGCCAAGTATGAGACGGTGTTCACTCCGAAGGAGGCAGGTGAGTATGTGGTGAATCTGGAATCCATCAGTGACTTTGAACTCTACATCGATGGTGACCGCAAGATTAGACAGCACACATGGCGCACCACGCCTACCCGCACAGCCATCCAAGCCGAGGCGGGCAAGTCGTACAAGATTGAGGTGCGCTTCAAGCACGTGAAGACTTGGGGTGCGAACATGAAAATCAACATCGCCAAGGAACTGCCCATTGACTATGCCAAGGTGATTGACCAACTGAAGGGCATCGACAAGGTGGTGTTCGTGGGTGGTATCGCCGCTGCATTGGAAGGTGAGGAGATGCCTGTGGATATCGATGGTTTCAAGGGTGGTGACCGCACCCACATCGAACTGCCCAAGGTGCAGCGTGACTTCTTGAAGGCGCTGAAGGAGGCTGGCAAGAAGGTCATCTTCGTGAACTGCTCAGGTTCTGCCATCGCCTTGCTGCCTGAGACCGAGACGTGTGATGCCATTCTGCAAGTGTGGTATCCTGGTCAAGAGGGTGGTTTCGCTGTGGCTGACGCTCTCTTCGGCGATGTGAACCCAAGCGGCAAGTTGCCCATCACCTTCTACAAGTCTTCGGAGCAGTTGCCTGACTATGAGGACTACTCGATGAAGGGCCGCACCTACCGCTACTTCAACGACCCACTCTTTGCCTTCGGCTATGGACAGAGTTACACGACCTTCGAAGTGAAGAACGGCAAGTTGGACAAGAAGGGTGAGAACTATGAACTGTCTGTGGAGGTGGCAAACACGGGTAAGCGTGATGGAACGGAAGTGGTGCAAGTGTATATCCGTGACCTCTCCGACCCAAAGGGTCCGCTGAAGTCATTGCGTGCCTTCCAACGTGTGGATGTGAAGGCTGGTCAGACTGCCAAGGCAACGCTGGAACTGACACCACGCTCGTTCGAGTTCTTCGACCCAGAGACCAATACGGTGCATCCGAAGGTGGGAGAATTTGAGGTGCTGTATGGCAACAGTTCACAAGATAAGGACTTGAAGAAACTCACAGTTTCCAACGTCCCCGAAAAGAAGGAAGCCCCTGATGTGTGGAAGGAATAGGGAAGGAGAAGTGAGAAGTGAAAAGTGAAAAATGAGAAATGAAAATATGAGAAAGATATTATCAAGCCTATTGCTGGCATTTGTCTTTTGTCCTCTTTGTCCTTTTGTCCATTTGCAGGCACAGACGGCAGAGTATCAGAATGTGTGGAGTTCGGACAACGGTGACGGCACGTATGTCAATCCTGTCATCAATGGCGATTTCCCTGACATTGACGTGGTGCGTGTGGAGGATACCTACTACATGGTGAGCACGACCATGTACCACTTCCCTGGTGCCACCATCTTGAAGTCGAAGGACTTGGTGAACTGGGAGTATTGTGCCAACCCGCTGAAGCAAGTGCTCAACAACGATGCCTATAATTTGAAGAATAAGAAGCACCATTATGCACAAGGCATGTGGGCTTCGTCGCTCACCTATCATGACGGGAAGTTCTATTTGTATTTCCCTTGCTCCACGTGGGCGGAGGATTCGCAGAGCATCCTCTTGACAGCGACAGACCCTGAGGGTGAATGGAAACTGAAGAGGCTGTCGGAGGCATACCATGACCCAGGGTGGCTTTTCGATGACGGTGAGAATGGCGACGGCTATCTGTATGTGGCTTGCGGCATCAATGACATTTGGGTGAATAAGTTCCATGCCAAGTCGTTGACGAAACTTTCGAGCAAGAAGGCGCTCAGTGTGGGTGACAAGGGACTGGAAGGCACGCACATGTACCATATCGGTGAATACTACTACCTCTATGCCACCTACAATCATGGAGACTACGTGAACTATTTCACCAGTTCACAAACCATCTTCCGCTCGAAGAATCCAATGGGACCCTACGAGGAGTGCCCCTATCGTGTGTTCTATGACAGTGCGATTCATCAAGGAGCCTTGGTTCAGACGCAGACAGGTGAGTGGTGGACGATGATTTTCAAGGATGCAGGACCTATCGGACGCATTCCTTATCTGGAGCCTGTGAAGTGGGTGGACGGATGGCCTGTGATTGGCAACAACGGTAAGGATGTGTGTGCCAATGGAAAATCGTACAAGAAGCCCGATGTGGGTCAGACGTATGAGAAGACGTATCTGCCCACCACTGATGCCTTTGTGGATACGGAGTTGGGGATGCAATGGCAGTGGAACCACAACCCCGACAACTCGGCATGGTCATTGACAGAACGGCCAGGCTATCTGAGACTGCACACCGTCAATGTGACCACTGACTTGCACTATGCACGCAATTCGTTGACACAGCGCATCTTGGGACTGTCGCCCAATGGCACATCAGCAAATAACTACAAGACGAACTTTGGTACGGTGAAACTGGACTTGTCGGGCATGAAGGAAGGGGATGTGGCTGGTATCGCTGTGTTCCAAAACCCTTATTCGTTCATCGGCGTGAAGATGGAGAATGGCAAGAAGTATCTGTACAGTGAGCGTTGCACCTTCGACAGTCAGCAACTGAATAAGGAGACGTCGATGACGGGTGATGAAGTGACTTCGGATGTCATCTACTTGTTGGCATACGTGAACTTTGGCAAGAATGAGTGCCGATTCCACTATAGTTATGACAATGCGAAGTGGACGAAGTGGGGCGTGACGATGACCATGCGCTACACGTTGGATTACTTTGTAGGTCAGCGCTTCTATCTCTTCAACTATGCCACGAAGCAGTTGGGCGGTTATGTGGACTTCGATTGGTTCACCACCGAAAGGAACTTCAGCGAGGAGGCGTATGGCATTGAAGGTCCGACAGACATCAAGGAGGTGATGGAGGAGGAGCAGCAGCAGGAAAATGCCCCCTATTACGACTTGCAAGGCAGACCCGTGACAGAACCTGAGCATGGCATTTATATCAATGGCGGCAAGAAGGTGTTTGTGCGATAAGGTTTCACAATCGAAAGAAGTTGTTCCATTTCTGCAAGTGAAGGTGTGAAATTAGTCGTACCTTTGCAGCGCTAACGCTAAATGAGAAATGATAAATAACAAATGACAAATAACTAAATCTTTTCCGTATATGAAATTAAGTAAACTGATTCAATTTTGTGCGATAACTGCGATGGGCTTGGTGGCGATGCCCGCTGAAGCACAGCAGACAGTCGCAGGTCTTCCTCCTTTGCACGTGGATGGAAGATTCTTTAAGGATGAGCAGGGCAATAAGGTCGTGCTGCATGGTGTGATGGACACGCCAAGTGCATGGTTCAATGGTGGCCGTTGGGGATGGTCGTATGACGATGCTGGTAGGAATAGATGCATCGAATACTTCGAAAAGCTCTTTACTGCTATCACGGACTATGATAATGGTGCTTATTGCAACATCTTCCGTCTGCACCTCGACCCTGCATGGACGAATGGCAATGACAATGCGTGGCAGGTGGACAGCAGAGAAAAGGGAACTGGCGAGGCTGACATCAGCAAGTACACGGGTTCTCGTCTGACTACTTACTTGTCTTCGCTGTACTGCAAGATTGCCAAATCGGCCATGGAACATCGTATGTATGTGATTATGCGCCCACCTGGCGTATGTCCTGGGAAAATTTATGTAGGCGGCAGTTACCAGAAGTTCCTCTTGGATGTATGGGACCGTGTGAGCAAGCATAAGTATATTCAAAATCATTGTGGACAAATCAGCTTGGAGCTTGCCAACGAGCCTATCGGTGTGTATTTGGCTGATGGTTCAAGTTCGGAGAAGGCGTTGCATGACTTCTTCCAGCCTATCGTAGACAAGATTCGTGAGAATGGCTTCAAGGGCATTATCCTGATTCCTGGCACAGGGTATCAGAGCAACTACCGTGACTACATCAAGTACCCCATCACGGGTGATAACATCGGTTATGCCGTGCATGACTATGCTGGTTGGTATGACACAAGCGATAACAATTATGACACGCAGCATGCCATCAAGAAGTTTGGGGAATCGGTGCCTGTGGTGAGAACTAATCCTATCGTGATTACTGAGGTGGACTGGAGCCCGTATGTACAACCCAAAGAATATGCACGGAATGCAGATGGCAGCATCAAGAAGAATGAGTGGGGAGACCCCGTTTATGCGAACTATGGCACATGGGCAACGGCTTCTACCTCCAAGTGGGGTAAGGCTTATAAGGCTGTGCTTGACAACTTTGGCAACATCTCCATGACGTTGACAGGTACAGGTGATTACATTGACATTGATGATTATATCAACAACAATAAAGTGACCCCTGCGTTCAAAGTGGCGATGGAGAAGAGTCAGATTGACCCCTATGAGGCTTGTGGTGTGGCATGTTTCGATTGGTATGCGCAATATTTTCTAGAGAATTATGCATCTCTCACCCGTTATCAGCCTAAGCAAGAAGTGCCTGAGAATCCATTTGCCATGAAGAAGGATTGGTTCATTCCAACCATCTGTGGTGAAGGAACAGCAACGCTCACAGACCTCAGCAGCATTGTGAACCTGAAGTACAACGGCTTCTCTGGCTGGCGCTTTGAGGAGGAAGAGGGTATCGACCTCTCCAAGTATGAGTCTCTTGTCATCAATCTGTCTAAGAAGCTGTCGGCATCCAATGTGGTGTTCCGTCTCTACGATTCAAGCAACTATTGGGATGAGGCGTATGAGCTTACTCTGCCCACGAATGAGCGTGAGATAGAAGTGAAGTTGCAAGACTTGAAGACGAAATCGGGCAAGAAGATAGACCTCAGCCGTATCCGCATGGCAGGCTTCACCACGACGGCATCTGCTGGCTTGTCAATCTATTTGAAGGAACTGACCTTGGTGGCTGACGAAACTGCCATCAATGCACCTGAAGTGGAGGTTTCTGCTGACGAGGAAGGATATGTTGACTTGATGGGCAGACCTGTGGAGAACCCAACACATGGCATCTATATCCGTCGCAGTGACAAGAAGAAAGTGTATATTCCATAAAATTTAACCCATATGAAACGTCTATTTACTATCCTCGTTTGTGCTTTGGTGTGTGTGTTGTCCATACATGCTTATAAGCAGCAGCGATTGACCATTAAGGTGAATGGTGTGAACCGCCAGATGAACGTCTATACACCTGGTTCCAACACTACAAACGTCACGAAAAACTTGCCATTGATGATTGTCACTCACGGCGTGAATCAGGATGCTGGTTATCAGGCAGGTTGCGACCACATGTATGAACTGATTGATAATGAGAAGTTCATTATTGCCTATCTGGAAGGTCTTAACAAGACTTGGGACACAGGTGGAACGAAAGACCTTGATTTCATACTCCAGACCATTGATGAACTGTACACGAAATACGCCATCAACAAGAACCGTGTTTATTGGTCAGGTTTCTCAATGGGTTCAGCACTTCTTTACCATTCCATGGCTGATGTGGCAGACAAGATTGCTGCATTTGCACCTACCAGCGGTGTTGCTTTTGGCGGTAAGGAGTGGCAGAAATGCAAGAAACCCGTCAATGTGATTCATTGCCATGCTTACGGAGATGATGTGTTCAAATATAATGACTGGAACATACGTGATTATGTCAAGTCGCTGGCTACGGATTTGGATAAATGTAAGACTTACAAGAAGACCAGCAATTACAGGACTCCGGGTGGCAACACGGGTGACAAGGAATACTGGAGCGATGGAACGGACGGAAGTGTCGTGGAACTCTTCTCCTATAATGCCAACTGGCACAACCCTTCATCAGGAAACTCTCAGGAGATTTGGAACTTCTGCAAACAATTTAGTCTTCAGACACTGGAAGAGGAGTATCAGGCAGTCTATGAGAAGGCACAAAGTCTTATTATTGATTGGAAGGATACCCCAGAGATGGTTTCAAGTGTTGTGTATACCTCTTTGGAGAAGGCACTTGATACTTATGCACCTGAGAAGATGACTTCCGATGCTGATATGACGAAAGCCATCGATAAAATGACTCCACGCATCGAACTCTTCGAGAGTTCATCTGCCAGCAAGAAGAAGGTGGTCAATGGTGGTGAGATTGAGCAGCCAGAGGGTTTCGACCCCAACTTCCATATCTACCTCTGCTTCGGACAGTCAAACATGGAAGGTAATGCCAATGCTGAAGCAAAAGACAAGGTGGGTGTTGACCCACGCTTCAAAATGATGGCATGTGTGGATATGCCTACTTACGGCAGGACGAAAGGTAATTGGTACACTGCCACTCCTCCTCTTTGCCGTGAAATGTATTTTGGACTCAATATTACTCCTGCTGACTACTTTGGTCGCACCATGGTGGAACAATTGCCTGAGAGCATCAAGGTGGGTGTCATCAATGTGGCTGTGGGTGGTGCTGCCATCGAACTTTTTGACGAAGACAACTGTGCTGACCAAATCAAGAATGCAGAACAATGGTTCAAGAATTTCTGTGCAGAATACGATAACAACCCCTATAAGGTGCTGGTCACCATGGCAAAGAAGGCACAAACGCAGGGTGTCATCAAGGGTATTCTGTTGCATCAGGGATGCAGCAACAATGGTCAGAAGGATTGGCCAGTCAAGGTAAAGCGTGTCTATATCCGTCTGCTCAATGACCTTGGACTGAACGAGGAAGAAGTGCCACTGCTCATTGGCGAAACGCTTTCAAGTGAGAAGGGCGGTATCTGCTCTGGGCACAACAGCGTGATTGCCAAGACGGCTTCTGTCATCCCCAATTCCTACGTTATATCTTCTAAAGATTGTCCTGGTGCAAAAGATGGACTTCACTTCACAGCCGCAGGTTACCGCATGATAGGTAAGCGTTATGCTGAGAAGATGTTGGAGATTCTTGACCAGAAGAAGGAGATAGACTTTGACACCTCTGAAACTTACTTCCCATTGACCAACGAGGCATTCAATCCATCATTGTATTTGGAGGGACAGTTCACTACGACAAGCGTTATCAGCTATCTCAAGGGAGTGGATAATGGCAACTTTGGAGGTTGGCGTTACTCGAAGGGCGTAGATATGTCCAATCACAAGTATTTGGTGGTGAAACTGCGTAAGGCAGCCAGTTGCAAGCCTGTGATTAGAGTTTACGATACAGATGACTACCTCAACCCATGCTACACTTGTGCGATTCCTGCCTCTACCAAGGAAATCAAGATTCCTTTGGATGAGATGAAAACAGAGGAAGGCAAGAAGATAGACCCCTCTCATGTTTACATGGTGGGATTCACGACAGATGCCAGCAATTCTTTGTACATCAGCGAGGTCTTCTTGAGCGATGATGGTGAGACCCCTGTTACAGGCATAGAATCATTGTTGACTCCTCAGGAAGATGCCGAAGTGTTCTATTATGACTTGCAAGGCAGACCAGTGGAGAACCCAACCACAGGCATCTACATCCGTAGCACAGACAAGAAGAAAGTGTATATTCAGTAATTTCAGTGATGAGCATAAAAAGAGAAGGGTATGTCAAATCGGCATGCCCTTCTCTTATTTTATTCTAACAACTTCTGCAAAGCTTCCTTGTTCTCCTCTTGCGAGTAGAAGAGGGCAAATTCCTTCGGTGACATGCCGAAGTATTCGTGGAAGGCAGTGGTGAAGTAGGAGTGGCTTGAGAAGCCCACTGCATACGCCACCTCACTGATGTTTGCCTTGTTGTATGCCAACAGATAAGCAGCTTGTTTCAGACGGAAGGAACGGATGAAGATGTTGGGTGAAACACCATAACGGTTCTTCATCTTGCGGTTCAGATGGACACGGCTGATACCCACCTCTTCACTGAGTTGCTGCACGGAGAAGTCGGATTCATCCAGATGCTTCTTGATGATTTCGTTCACACGCTCGAAGAACTTCTCTTGTGCATTCTCTAGCACGGGCTTAGGCATCTCATTGACAGTCTCTGTACGGTTCAGCTTGTTAATCAGTGTCTCACGCACATGCAGCACCTGACTGATGGCAGAACGCAGCACAACGATGTTGACGGGCTTCTCCAGATAGTGGTCAACCTGCATGTTGAGACTCTGCAGTCGCAACACCTCATCGCCCTCACCTGTCAACAGAATGACAGGCGTGTTGTTAATCTCAGGATTGGACTTGATTTGTTGACAGAGTTCCATACCGTTTCCGTCAGGCATATGATAGTCAGTAATCACCACATCAGGACGATGTGTCAACACCTTCTTCCAAGCGCTGTTGCCTGAATAAGCCGTGATGATGTTATAGTCCTTGCCCAATTGGTCACTCATGAACTTGGAGAATTCCAAGTCATCATCCACAATCAAGATGGTGGCACGTGTCTGAAGAACATTGGTAGTTTGTGGTCCATTGAAGTATGGGAAGGAAAGAATGAACTCCACACCGACAGGCTCCACATTCTTAGCCTCGATGGAGCCATGATGCAGTTTCACCAACTCATGCACCAAGTTCAGCCCGATACCAGAGCCATTAGAATCAATGCCGGCACTGCCTTGATAGAAGCGCTCCCAAAGATGCTTCAAATCCTCTTCTGAGAACTGAGGACCACTGTTGTAGAAGCGTAGTACCACCTTGTTGTTTTCTAGCCCACTCTTGGCAATCACTTTACCACCTTGAGGCGTGAACTTGAAGGCGTTGCTCAGCAGGTTCGTAATGATTTTCTCGAAATGTGTCTTATCCATCATCATCGGCAGTTCCTCTGCACCATGCTCGATGTCGAAAGTGATGTCCTTCACCTTAGCGACTCCTTGGAATTGCTCAAACACATGGTTGGCGTATGCCACATAGTCATGCTCTTCTGGATGCAACACCATTTGTCCTGAGTCAATCTTTCGGATATCTGTAATCTGCTTCACGATGCCCAACAGACGGTCACAGTTATGCTGCATCACGCCATACAGCTCTTGATGTTCAGGGTCAGAATCCTCTGTAATCAATTGTTTCAATGGTGATTCAATCATGGTCAGCGGTGAGCGCAGTTCATGGGTGATGGAGGTGAAGAGGTTCAATTTCTCTTCCTTCATGCGGTTCTGTTCATCTGTGCGTCGAAGTTGCTCCTTCTGCTGCTTACGCAATTTTATCTGATGATAGATGAAATAAGCGATAGCTAATGCAATAAGTGCATAGATGAGGAATGCCCAAATGGTGGCATACCATGGAGCAGCCACATGGATAATAAGGGAGTTCTCCGTGCTTTCTGATGGGAGGTCCTCCAAGTAAGCACGCACTCTAAAGGTGTAGGTACCAGGAGGCAGGGCGGAGAACCGGGCAGAAGGAGTGGTTACATCCGTGTGCCATTGTTTCTCAATGCCTTCCAGTATATATTCATAGTGGATGCGTTCGGGGTCACCCAATTCCACAGATGAGAACTCGATATTGAACGTGGCATTGTCATGCTCCAGCCAAACCTCCTTGGCATAGAAGATGCTGGCATCCATCCTTTCCGTGTTCATAGGGGTGGTGAAGCTAGTGAAATAGACAGGCTCCACCTTTGTAGGACGGTTGGCAATGAGTTTAGGTGTGAAGCAGATGATACCGTTATCACCACCAAAGAGAATATAGCCATGTCCAGGTTTCACGAAGGAATTGCGATGGAACTCACCCACATCGTAACCGCTGAATGAAGAGTAGTTGCGCACCTCATGTGTCTTTTTATCAACTGACACGATGTTGATGCGTGTAGCCAACCAGATATGTGCATCAGTGGTTGTGATAGTGTTGATGGTTGGGCAAGAAATACCTTGTTCCTTACCGATGAGTTCTTGCTTCTTGTTTTTTATATTATATATAATGAGTCCCTCCTCTGTTGCAATCAAGATGTTGTCCCCATCTTGCTGAATGGCATGAGAGTTACTGATGCGGTTGCCATTGAGGGTGATTTCCTCATGTTTACCGTTCGATGCGTTGTATGAGAAGACACCTGTACTGGAACCCACCCAAAGAGTACCTTGCGTGTCTTGAAGTAAGCTGCTCACCCATTGATTGTAGGAGAAAGGGAAGGTCAGTCTATTAAATGTCTTGTCATTGACATTGACACAGATGATGCCATGTCCATTGGTACCAATGAGTAATTTGTCTTCTTCCGCATTGTAGCACATCGTCATCACCAGTTCTTGTCCGATGCCTTCTAGTCCTCTGCTGACCCATTGTCCCTTTTCAAGCCATTGTACACCACCACCATAAGTTCCTGCCCATACCGTACCGTGCTTATCTATCTTCACGTCTTGCACCAACAGTGAATGCAGCCCATTGTTGATGGGGCGTGCTGTTGCCAGATGCATGCCGTCTGTAGTGAACACGCCGCATCCGTCTGTTCCCACCCAATAGTTTTCTTGGCTGTCTATCGTCATTGAGGTGATACAAGTGGCATTGTTTATGTTATTGAGAGGTGAGATAGGATGGTAGTGGAAACAGTCATTCTGTGGAGGAATAACCACCAGACCTTTTTGCAGGAAGGCTGCGATGATATTGCCCTTTCGGTCTTCCTTCAAGTCCATCACTTTACCATAAGCAATACTGAAGTCTGTTGTCCTGTCATAGATGGCATCAATAGAATAGATTTCTCCCGTTTTCTTGTATTCCCAAATACCACGTCCGTCAGTACCCACAAGGATGCGATTGTCATGGGTGCGCAGGATAGCACTGATATATAAGTCACTCGTGTAGGCATCAGATTCACGTACCATATCTGTCGTTCTGTCATAGATGAGAAGTCCATGATTAGTGCCGATGAGGATGCCGTCTTCTGTTTCCAACAAACGGGTCAGGGTGCTCTTCTCTACGATGGCAGCAGCCCCTGGTGTGTAGTTGATGGGGTGCTGTTTGAAGTTCTTGAGGTTAATGCACACCAGTTTGGTATTGCGCCCAATTGCCCACAGACGTTGCTGTTGATCAATAACAGGTTCGACAATGAAGGACTCAAGAAGTGCCTTGTTCAGTTTATCAGATGTTGCTTGGTCTATCTTCAAGGTTTTTGTGTTCAGCAAGAAAGAATCGAAACCATCAGTGGTCACCAATTTGTAATCCTTTTTGGGATAATCGATAATAGCATTGCTGGAGAAACCATAGATGCTGTCCTCCTGCTCCGACAGGAAGATGTGCTCAAAGTGCATGGTGCGTGCATCTAACAAGAAGAGTCCATGAGTGGTATAGACCCAGAACTTGCTGTCTCCAGCTTCGCTTACGCCATGTGACATCTGGAAGAGTTGCCTACCATCCTCTGTAGTGGTGGGCAGATACTGGAATTTGGTACCATCAAACAATCCCAGTGCGTTTGATCCTGACACCCACACAAATCCTCGTGAGTCAAGGTCCACGCTATGACAGTTGTTCGTTTTCAGTCCGTGTTGCGTTGTGTAAAGTCGAATGACTTGTGCAGTCAGCCTTTGTGGCAAAACACATAAATAGGCTAATAATAGGCAACCAATGAATCGATACTTCATGGCTTTATGTTCTTTTAGTTAGTCATCAGAAGTTATTTTCGGGGCAAAGATACAACAAATTTGTAACATGAGCACAAATTTGTGATATTTTTTATACGTTACATGCCGAAACATTCTTTTTCGGTTATGAAACACGGTCCTCTTTTTATTATTAATAATGTAACAAAGTTTATAGTAAATGTAAAGAAGTGTTGTTTCGTATTTAAAAACTCTCTACTTTTGCAGCATCTTTTCGAAGAAAAAGCAAAACATTTATAATTAAATCTTTTATTAATTCAAATTTTTTCCATTATGAAGAAATTCTTACTTACTGCTTCAATGCTTGTAATGGGTGTTGTTGCAACCTTCGCTCAGGTGCCAGATGCATCAAAGTGGAAGGTGGGTGATGAGATTACCAACGACATTAGTTGGGGTAACCTCAGTTTCGAAAGCGATCCAATGGATTATTGGACGTTGAAGGCAGACAACGCTACCTCTCCTACTACAACGGGAGGTGCTTTTGAGGCCTATGACAATTCAGGTGTAGATCTCTATCAGTATGTACAGCTTCCTGCTGGTATGTACAAAGTAGAGTGTCAAGGTTACTACCGTGGTGGTAGCTCTGGTCCATCTGATGGTGTAACAAGCTCAAAAAAAGGCGAATGTGCATGGTTCTGGCTGAATGATGAATGGACAGACAATGCTTTGCTTTCTGTTTACAATGGTGAATATGATAAAGAGAAAGATGTTTTCACTCCTAATCACCAGTTCAAAACTCCTTTGATGCCACGTCTTTTCGAAAATCAAAAGGAACTTATTCATGAAGATCTTCACAGCGGAGATGATGGCTATCCAGGTTGGGACAGATTCGATTATTACTATCCAGAATTAGGAATTTATGGTCCAACATCTTTCCCTGGTTCTTATGATTGGTTCCAGGCAGGCAAGTATCAGCCATACGATGATGGTGATACAAAGTATAACACTGTTACTTTCTTCCTTACTGAGGATGGTTATGTGAAAGTTGGTGTAGTGAAGAAAGATAAGATCTCTCAAGACACATTCTTTGTAACCAACTTCAAGATGTATTACATGGGTGAAGCTGGTGAAGCTGCTGCTTTGTTGGCTTTGCAGGATGACTGCGATGATATTTACAATCAATTGGTTGCCATTTCAGAGAATAGTGTTGGCTTCTTGAAGGGTAAGATTGAAGAGGAGTTGATGATCTTTGATCAGACTTATGGTGATCCATATAAAATGACTAAGGAAGAAGCAACAACTGCAAAGGATAAACTGAGCGAACTTCTTATTGGTGCTACAGCTGCTAAGGATGATTTGGTTGGGTTGACAAATGCTATTCAGGCCGTTAACAATTTGATTATCGCTACAAACTATTCAGGCAAAGATGCCCTTATTGCTGTTCTCGGTGCAGCTAAGTCCAGCGTTTCAGAAGATTATATATATGATGGTGAAGATTGGGATACATATGAGACTTTGACAGAAGCTTTGTATAAAGCTCGTCTTGACTATATGCTGACTTCTCCAAAGGGTGCTGATGGTTCTTACAATTTCTCAGCATTCATTACAACTCCTTTCTTCTGTGATACAGAATACACTCCTGTTTGGGATGAAGAAGCTCAGGCTTATGTATATCCAACAATTGATGGGGTAGAGGATGCCCTTCAGCCTGATAATACTTGGGCAACGATTCAGGAACAAGGCTACAGCGAAGCAAAGGGAGATGCTAACCGCACTGAGTGGATTCCAATATGTGATAATGTAACGATTAGTGATAAGTTTGTTGAAAACCAGTGGGTCATCAAATCTACAACTTGGCATGGTGGCGGTCCTATTGCTGTAACAATGCAACATGGCTATTCTGCCATTGGTGGTTGGACTGCATCGCCTTCTGGCAATCCAGAATTGCTCTATCAGACTATCACAGGTCTTCCAAATGGTTTCTATGGCATGTCTGCTTTGATGTGTAATGCAGGTGCTGACATCTCAGAACTTCAGTTTGCTTATATCGAAAGCGGTGAAGCAAAAGCAACAGCTCCATTTACTAAGCAAGGTAACCCATGGTGGGGTGGTGATAAGAATGCTTGGCGTTCAGGTGTATGGGAAAAGTTGACAACCGATATGATTCTTGTAGAAGATGGTCAAGTAACGATTGGTACTTCTTCTGATGCATTCTACGCTTCTACAGGTTTCCAGCTCTATTATTATGGTGAAACTCCTGACTTTGCCGCTTTGCTTAAGCCAAGTCTTGATAAGGCAAAGGAAGCTGCTGAAGCATTGGCATGGAATGGTGACAAGGCTGCTGCCGAAGCAATTCTCGCAAAAGTTCCTGCAACGATCGCTGACAAGGAAGCTTATCAGGCTGCTACCGAAATTATCAATGAAGCTAATGAATACATCAGCAAGGCAAAGGCTGCTGTTGACAATTGGAAGGGTATCCAAAACTTCACAGCATTGCTTGGTCAGTATGATGAAGGTAGCGTAGAGAGTTCTATCATTTCCACAGCTCTGAACGAGACACTGAATGTTGGTGACGAAGACGAGGGAACTTGGACCTACGAGGATGCAAATACTAATAACGACCAGTATAATGCATACGTGACTTATTTGGGTTATCGTGAGTCTATTGGTGACTTCATCAAGGATCCATTGGTTTCTCCTGTGATTGAAGAGCAGAATGCTTACCTGACTAAAAATTTTGCAACTCCTGAAAAGTTGGATGAATTTAAGAATGCCATCGGTGCTCCATACAACAAGGCTAAGTTTGCTGCTGAGGGTATCGACAAGGCTACTTTGACTGATCCTAAGGAAGCAACCTTCTTATTGATTAATCCATCATTCTATGAAGGTCCTTCTAAAGGATGGACTGTAGAGGGAACAGGCGCTGCTACCAACGATGAATTTGGTAATGATTGGATTAATGAGACCCTGACACCAACAGTTGCAGAACTTTGGAATAGACCAGTATTTACTTTCTCACAAACATTGAATGGTCTGCCTGCAGGAACCTATGAGGTTCGTACTCATGCAATGTATCGTAAGGCTGGTGGTGTAGATGCAAATGCATTGAAGTCTTATCTTGATCAAGGTGGTGAAGAAGGAAGAAAAGATGACTTAAACACCATTTTCTTTGCACAGGGTACAGATCCTATGTCTAGGCAAACCACCTATGTGAAGTCTATTTATTCACTTGAGGCTCACGAAACTTCTGCTACCCAGTATATCCATGCAGCTGAATATGATGCAGAAGATGGTGTATCTTATCCTACTGAGATTTATTATATCGATGGAACAATCAGCGAATCAGAAATGACTAATCCTGATATCTATAAAGTCAAGGCAGAAACTGACGATCCATTTGATGCAAAGGTTACCATCACAGAAACGGATGAAGAGTCTTTGGAAGAGGTTTCAACAAATTACTACTTCCCAAAGAGAACCATGGGTATGTTTGCTGCTTGTAAAAAGAATTACGACGCTTACCTAAACTCTGTGATTGTTTATCTGCCAGAAGGCGGTGCTCTTACATTCGGTATTGAGAAAACTGCAGCCAGTGGTAATGACTGGGTGATCATGGATGACTTCCAGCTCTTCTACCTTGGTACTGAGGCTCCAACTGCTATCGACGAGGTTGCAGAAGATGCAGTTGCTGAAGGTGCAGTTGAGTACTACAGCGTGAACGGTGTGAAGCTCAGTGCTCCTCAGGCAGGCTTCAACATTGTGAAGTACGCTAATGGACAGGTGAAGAA
>JBGUGM010000316.1:0-7833 GCA_045111535.1 Bacteroidaceae bacterium | reverse complement strand
TATACATCATCAGAGGAGTACTGACTATTGATGAAAATTTGTATATGATGGCTTAACTCAATATCTGACTGGCCTTTATAATCAGGTAGACCGAATGGACGTAAGATGTGATATAGTTCCCATAAGTTTTTTCCTGTCACAACTGTTGATAAGTGTGTGGGCTGAAATGCAGCCAAAAATCGAAGTGCTGCAGCTCTCATGCTTTTCCCTCCAACTTTTGTTGTGATACTGATTATTTTATCAAACAATTCTTTGTTTGTTTGCAATTGGAAACTATCAAAAGAAACTATATGATATAAATCTTCTGAAAAAGATGTTTCCCAGTTTTCCACAATAGCTTTTCTTTGTTCATGAGTAAAATTACCTTGCATCAATGAAGATACACAGTTTTCAGATGCAAGGAAATGATCGCGGTCTTCACTATTCCAAGAAGAAATTGGCATTTTGTTTTTTGCGTATTCTATAAAGCGTGGCGTAAATTGTTTGTATGCCTTTCCCCATCCATCATCAGCATGGATTTCTTGAAAAACGTTATTAAGTTCCATATTGTTATAATTTTAATTAAACAAGCATGATCAAATAAGCAAATATGAGTAATAACTACCTTGAGTATACTCCCTGGTAAAGGACTTCAATCACAGGTTTTTCCGTATGTTTTTGCTTCCAGTAATTACGGGCATATTCCTTAACTTCAGATAGTGGAATATCACAAGGCACATTACTGAACCAATTCATATCAAAAGATTGTGTAGAACCTCCTAATAGATTTACATTAACTAACTGATAGTTAGAATCACGGAATAGAGCTTTGAATTCCATTGCGTTCTCCTTGTTGTCAAATAAGAACAGTGAGTCCATTCTTGACGGCATATTAGGGAATTCAAAATTTCTAATCATTTCCCAAATGAACTCCCAAAGATAATGTTCTTTCCCCCAATCATAGTATAGTCCAGTCTCATTTATATCAGCTATATAATTGCTGACAAATGCATACAAATCATCACCTGTAATAAACTTAACAGGGTCATCTATGAGCATTTGATGTAAATCATATTGTGAGTCTTTTGACATAAAGAACCCATTTAGCAAATCCAAAAATGCAGGCACATTCTCTGCAACTCTTACTGCATTCTTAATTTGCAAGCCAGTTTTTTGAGAGAATATGAATATATCATGACTTAGTCTTCGATATGCAAAAACCTCTTGACGGAAGGATGATTTAATTCCGCTATTTAAAATCTGACCTTTAGGTTCTTCTTGTGGATTCAGAATTCTATACATAGCTGTTGGTTAGTTTAATTTCATAAAATTTCTCTTGAAATCCAAGCACATGCCTCTGCATCGGCAAGGGCATGATGGTGGCTCATCGAGCAATAGTTACATTTGTCATTGAACCAATCCTATTCTGGACTTCTCAATGATAGAGTTAATCTGTTCTTTTCCATAATCTCTATTGATTTAAGTTAGTTGTTATTAATTTGACGCCACAAAGTTATATTCTTTTCTTCTATTCTCCAAACATTTTCCTCAAAATCATAATATCTCTCTTGCTATCCAAGCACATGCTTCTGCATCGGCAAGGGCATGATGATGGTTGTCCAAACAGTACCCACAGGCTTCGGCTACTGTTTGCAGTTGGTGGTTCTCCAAATCAGGAAGGACACGACGCGAGACACAGAGGGTGTCGTAAAACTCATAATCGGGGTAATCCATCTGATAAACACGGAACACGGCTTTCAGACATCCTTCATCAAATGGCTTGTTGTGAGCCACAAGGGGAAGACCTTCAATCAGAGGTTCTATCTGTGCCCACACTTTGGGAAATACGGGTGCGTCATCAGTGTCTTCATGGCATAGTCCATGCACCTGCGAACACCAGTAATTATAATAGTTTGGCTCTGGCTGAATGAGCGAGTAGAACGAATTCACTATCTCGCCATCACGCACAATCACAATACCCACAGAGCATACGGAACTGCGCTCATTGTTCGCTGTCTCAAAATCTATTGCTGCAAAATTCTCCATTATCTATCTTCACTATATTTATTCCACATTCTTTTAATTTTTCCTGCCATCTCCTTGCGCAACCATTCTGGTTCCAACACTTCCATGTCTTCACCATTCCAGAGCAATTCCTGCTGGAAATCAAAGGTGGGACGAAGACGATAGGTGAAAATGCTATATTCCTCATTGCGTTCCCTTTCTTTTTGCGACTCATGCAAGGCGAGGTCACGGATATAGTTGGCTTGCCCTGCCGACACCTTCAGTTTCACGGTTTGAATCTTCGTGTGGTGGTCAGCAATGACACCAAAGCACCCATCAAAATATTCCTCCGCATTCCAATCTTTGGGCATCTCGAAAGATTCCTCTGTCTGCTGCAAATCCTGGATGCGGTCAAGGGCATAAATTCTTGGCTCGCCTTCGTAGTAAGGGCAACGGGCGACCATATACCAACGCTGACGGAAAAGTTTTACACAATAAGGGTGTACATCAAGATTGTTGTCTTCATCCTTCCAATAACTGTGATAGGTCATGTTGAGCACCTTACCCTCCTTCATCGCCTCGATGATGGTTTGCAGATGTTCCTGACCAGATGGCACATACTCTAGCAAGATGCGGTCTTTTATGCTCTCACTCTTCGTCAAGACATTACTCACGCAGATGGTGTTGATCAGCCATGAACTAAGCCCATTGTTGAAGATGTCCTGCTCATTTTCGATATAATAACGGTATTCACCGCAATTCTCATTCTCAATATCGAGTTTGAACATATCCCTGATGGCATAGCGCCAATTGTCGAAGGTGCGTTTGGCAAGTTCCACACCTTCGCTAATTTCTTTATCACGCACCCACCTTCTGTTCAGTTCCCTGAACGTAATTTTTCCTGCGCGATAGATGGTGTCTATCACCCACACATACTTGTTAATCAAGGTCTGTCCTCTATCATTCTTCATAACAGTCCTGGTATTTTTATGATTGTCTTATTAGTTAGCGCGTTATTCATCATCACTTGTTTCTTGTTCACCTCTGCATATATCTATACAATCCTCACATTGTGGCCAAAGCGTCATGATCGTATCAAGTCTGTTCATGACAAACTCCTTCAACTTGTCCAACTCATCATCTATAAAATATGGCACCTTTACCCATTTCCATTCAATTTCCTCTGGAACACCATTTGCATCATCTTGCTTACACTTGATAATATTCACAGTCCAAGGGTCATCATGACGCCAACGCAAGTAGATACAGAACAAGTCATCGCCATGCATAAAATAATAATAACATTGTGCAGGGCACCAATGATCCAGGCAGTCGTCCCATGTGTTCAGTTCTATCTTTTCGTCAACCATCATCTTGTTTTTTCTGCAAAGGTACGACAAAGGTACGCCAAATAGTGGCAGACCTCCAAACATTTCCCGATATTTTTCAAGGAAAGAGGTTAAGAAAGGGGGAAATTTCACCATTTGACCGTTTGACCGTTTGACTACTGAGAGGACAACGGACAACAGACTACGGAAGGTTGGTGAGATTGTATAGTTATACGGTAATTTTTTACCGAAAAACGGCTTTTATGGTGAAAATTATCCTTTTTCGGGTCTTTTTACGTAAGTCTTTCGTATGCGTTGGTGTCTTTACGAGCAACGCACACGTGTTCTTACGAGCAAAACACGCAAGTCTTTGTGGAGGTCTCAGAGCAGAGGCTACGAGCGTGTCAAGTCTAGGGAGAAGGGAGTGCTAGGTTTGATGAGAAGGGAGTGTTCTGATTATGGAAGTGGAGGTATTCTGGATGCGGAGACACGGGTGCACCCACCATGGCGGTCAAACGGTCAAACGGTCAAATGGTCAAATGGTAAATTTTTCTCTCTGCGAGCATGTTTGCTTTAATATATATAATAATATAATAGAAATAATATATATAAATATATATATTATTTCTATACACTTCCCCCTATCCACTATCCCCCAACAGGCGTATTTTGACCATTTGACCATTTGACCGGTTTGACCATACCGTCATTTTGTAGGCGAAATTTTGTGTGTTGCTCACTTTTTCGTACGTTGAGCCACGCTCGAACGTAGGCTGCACCTCGGAAATAAAAATAAATGTTAATTTATTTTGTGTTTCGCTCGATTTGCACTACCTTTGCATTCAACATCCATTAAGAACTTTCATATAATGAAAAAATTAACTCTTTTTACTTTCCTGACATTGGCTGTGTGTACGGGCGTACATGCACAAAACAATCATGTAGTGAATGTGAATGACGCGCTGAATTCTGCTGTCGGCTTCCTGCCTTTGCGTCGTGACGGTGAGAACAAGACACCGGAACTGACACACGTGGAGAAGGATGCACAGAATGACCACCCTTACTACTACATCTTCAACCGTGGGGATGAGCAGGGTTTCATCATCGTGAGTGCTGACAGCCGCACGAAGAAGATTCTGGCTTATTCGAATGAGGGTCATTTCGATGTGGATGCGTTGGCTCCTGAGATGAAGGCTTGGCTGGGTGGTTACACGGAGGCACTGAGCGACTTGGCAATGACACCTGATTCGCTGTTGGCACAATTGCAAAGCGGTCCTCTGATGAAGGCGGCACACGACGATGCTGACCTGGCTCCGGAGGTGAAACCCCTGCTGGGTGACATCCGCTATGCACAGACGTTCCCATACAATGCACAGTGTCCCCGCAAGAGTCCTACGGGATGTGTTGCCACAGGTACGGCACAGATCATGCGTTTCTACGAGTATCCCAAGAAGCCTTCGGGCAAGACACATAGTTATGACAACGAAGGGGAGACGGTGAGCGGTTCGTTCACGACCACTTACGACTGGGCGAACATGCTGGACACCTACAGCAAGACAGGTGGCAACGAGCAGCAGAACAATGCCATCAGCCAGTTGATGTTTGATGTGGGTGTTGCCTGCAACATGGAGTATTCGCCTTCAGGTTCGAGTGCAAGCCGCATCGACATGGCTCAGGCGCTGGTGGAGTATTTCGGCTATGGAAACAACATGGTGAATTTCCGTCGCGATGCCTTCACGCCTGATGACTTCGTCTATTACCTGAAGAAGGAACTGAACGAGGGTCGCCCTGTGCTGATGGGTGGCACGGATGAGGAGGATTTCGGTCATTGCTTCGTGTGTGACGGTTACGACTCCAACGGGCTGTTCCACTTCAACTGGGGCTGGAACGGACAGAGTAACGGCTATTTCGAGATCACCAACCTGTCGCCTATGCGTCCGGGCAGCCGTTCGGGCAAGGCAGAGAACTATAACGAGAATGTGACCTTCATTGGCGGCATCCAGCCTCCTTCGAACAGTACGCAGGAGAAGGTGAATGTGCTGAGCATGAAAGGTTTGACAAGTACTGCCAGCGGCACGAAGGGTGGCAGAGTGTCGGTGAAGGTGGAGCGTGTGAGCAACTGCACTATCGGACAGTTCAACGGCAAGTTTGGTGTGGCGCTCTACAAGAATGGCGAGATGGTGAGGACACTGGAACTGACGGATGCTTCGCTGACTGCAACCCGTTCGTATCGCAACCTGGAGTTCACCCCTATCCTGCCGAGCAACATCTCTGGCGATGACTACCAACTGGTGATGGTGAGCAAGGCGAACAGCGACAGCAAGTGGCGTCCTATCCTCACGGCTGGCGTGTGCTGCATCGACTTGGATGTGAAGGGGGACAAGGTGACGCTGAAACCAAACACATTTGACCGCTACATCGATTTGGGTGACCTGACGGCTTCGTCAAACAACACTCCTGGCAAGAAGGACAAGAAGAGCAAGAAGGGTGATGGCAAGAGCGTCACTGAAGGAATCGGCAATGTGGATGCCAATGACTTTTACGGAAACTAGCAAGCCCACGCGCTTGGCGATTTTCATCTCAAATAGAATCTCATAATGAAGAAAATAACTTTGACTCTCACCTTGTTGCTGGCGACGCTCGCCATGCAGGCACAGACTTTCTATGAGTTGCAATTCACCCACCCGTTGGATGGAAAGAAGTACTTGGGGTTGATGACCTACTTCAGCGATGAACGCTGTAAGATGCGCATTGTGAGGGCTGACGAGGGTTCCAAGGGTAAGGTGTGGGAATCCGACTACGAGAAGGATGGACAGCCCGTGACGACTGAAAACAAGATTGGCGTCATGTACTACAGACCTCTCAATGGGCGTTCAATGCCCACCGTCTTCTGGCATTGGCGTGATTTCCGTGCAGAGGACATGCAGCCAGAGCCCAAAATCTTCTACGACCTGACTGACCCCAGCAACTACTTCGACGCCACCAGTTTCAAGGAGAAGCAACTCTCGGAACTGACCGCAGCCTATTTGGAGAAGTTCTACAAACCTACGGATGCGGAATACAAGAACCTGCTTGCTGCTGCCAAGAAAGCGGGTGCGCAGAACAAGACAGAGGTGGTGAGCCGAGGGGCTGACACCCCCACCCTGCGTCTGCTGATGGTGGCGAATACAGAGGTGAACGACATCGGTGTGGCATGCCAGCAGGACATCAAGAATGTGACGAACGAGTTCAAGAACATTGCCCGCGTGCTGGAACTGCCTTACGAGCAGACCATCGTGAGCGAGGATGAATTTGGCAAGAAGAATGTGGCGAAAGCCATTGAGAACTTCAAGCCCGGCAAACAGGACATCGTGGTGTTTGTCTATTCAGGACACGGTTTCCGTTTCCAAGACCAAAAGGACTACTTCCCCTGCATTGACCTCTCGCCTACGGCATACGACAAGGCGGTGGAGAACTACACCACCATGACAGAAGTTTACAAGGCGATTACGGATAAGGGCGCAAGACTCAACATCGTGCTGAGCGACTGCTGCAACACGAAGGTGGGTCAGGAAACACCTACTGCCGTCAGCATCAGCACCCTCTTCTCACGTGCTTCGCACAGCCTCGACACCGACAAGTTGCGCACCCTCTTCCTCGGACAAGGTGGTAACGTATGGGCCACGGCTGCAAGTCCTGGAGAGGCTTCATGGTGCAGCGTGAAGGGTGGCTTCTTCCTGCTCAGTTTCATCGAGAGTCTCCGTTACCAAATCAGTACGCTCACGCAGGAGAAACCATCATGGGAATCACTCATCAACCTTGCCATTGACGAGGCTCGAAAGAAGACAAACGGCAATGGAGTGCCACGAGAACAGAACGGTGTTAAGCAAGTGAGAACCAAAAGCATACAATAAACACTTGAAGCAATGAAAAAATTACAATATTTCCTCCTGATGGTCATGACCTGCACGTTCGCCCTCGTGCAGGCACAGAATAAGATTCCCGCTCAAACGCAACGCTATGTACCCGTGGCGATTGATCTCGGGTTGCCCAGCGGCACGCTTTGGGCAGACCGCAACATGAGAGAGAACGAGGCCTCCACTAACTTTGGTCAGTACTACAGTTGGGGCAGCACCGTTGCAGATGACGAAGCACTTGCCTACGAAGAATACAACCAGCGCATGATGACCTCCTGGAGAGGGTACAAGCACGGATCAGGGGCAAAGGCTCTGACCAAATATTGCACAGACAGCACCTTTGGCAAGAAGGATGGCAAGACGCAACTCGACCCTGAAGACGACGCTGCTGCTGTCTATGCCAAAACGCACCAGGTGGCCATCTGGGATGCCCAATGGCATATACCGACAGAAAAGGAGTTTGCCGAACTCATCGAGAAGTGCAAATGGACTTGGAAGAAGAATGGCTATCAGGTGACGGGTCCCAACGGAAAATCCATCTTCCTCCCTACTGCTGGTTTTGCGGGAAGCAGCGTGAAAGACGTGGGCTACTATTGGACTTCCACCCTCTGCGAAGACTTCCCTTG
>JBGUGM010000315.1:0-6548 GCA_045111535.1 Bacteroidaceae bacterium | reverse complement strand
ACGGTGTTGTCATTCTGTTTCAGAATGGCAAGCAACATGTGTTCAGCATCGCTCTCGTCGCTTTTCAGCAGACGTGCTTCGAGCACCGCCAAACGCATAATGGTAGTGGATTGCTTGTTCAGTGCAATGTCCGTAGAGAGCAGCGTTGCACCGTTATCCCTTACGGTACGTTCCAGCACTTCCTTGATGGAAGGAATGTTCACGTAAAAATTCCTTCTCAGCACATCAATGGCACGGCTTTCTCCATCACGAATCAGTCCCAGCATCAAGTGTTCGGGACCAATGTAGTCGTTGTTCAGTCTCAACGCCTCTTCTTTGCTGTACCCAAGAATGCGTGTGATTCTATCAGAATATTTATAATTCATGAATTGCAAAAATCGTTTGTTGATCAGTAAATCATACTTTCACACAAAACAAATGCCTGAGATGGTCAGGGTGGTCATTTTGTCAGTATGCTCTTGCAATCAGCACTCTGCACTTGGCAGGTTTGCCACTGACCATATCGACACCTTCTGTCTGCTCGAACATGAAAGGTACGCAACGGATGGTTGCCTGTGTCTCTTCCTTGATACGTGCTTCCGTCTCTTCTGTTCCATCCCAGTGGCAGAGGAAGAAACCGCCATCCTTAATGCGCTCCTTGAACTCGTCGTAGTTGTCGCACTCGTAGATGTGAGCATCGCGATAAGTGACAGCCTTCTTGTAGATGTTCTGCTGGATGTCGTCGAGCAAATTCTTGATGTATGTTTCGATGCCTTCGATGGAGACGTTCTCCTTCTCCAAAGTGTCGCGACGCATCACCTCTACAAGACCTTTCTCTAAGTCGCGGGCACCCAGAACCAAACGTACAGGCACACCCTTCAACTCGTAATCAGCGAACTTGAAGCCAGGACGCTTGTTGTCAGCATTGTCGTACTTCACGCTGACACCCATTGCCTTGAGATTCTTCACTATTGCTTCTGCCTTCTCGTCGAGCATTGCCATCTGGTCGCCCTTGCCAATTGGAATGATGACCACCTGCAGTGGAGCCAGTTTTGGAGGCAAAACAAGACCATTATCGTCAGAGTGGGTCATGATGAGGGCACCCATTAGACGAGTGGAAACACCCCAAGAAGTAGCCCACGCATAATCTACTTGATTGTCCTTGTTAAGGAACTGCACATCAAATGCCTTTCCGAAGTTCTGTCCGAGGAAGTGGCTGGTACCGCTCTGCAATGCCTTGCCGTCCTGCATCATCGCCTCGATGGTGTAGGTGTCGAGGGCACCTGCGAAACGCTCTGTCTCGCTCTTTACACCCTGAATAACAGGCACCGCCATATATTCTTCTGCAAATTTGGCATACACCTTCAACATCTGCTTGGCACGCTCTTCTGCCTCTTCACGAGTGGCATGAGCGGTGTGACCCTCTTGCCAAAGGAACTCGGAAGTGCGGAGGAACAGACGGGTGCGCATCTCCCAACGCATCACATTGCACCATTGGTTGCAAAGGATGGGGAGATCACGATAAGACTTGATCCAGTTCTTATAAGTGTTCCAAATGATTGTCTCAGAAGTTGGGCGAATGATCAGTTCCTCCTCCAGTTTGGCAGCAGGATCCACCACCACGCCATCGTGTGTTTCATTGGTCTTCAGTCGGTAGTGAGTCACCACAGCACATTCCTTGGCAAATCCCTCCACGTGTTCAGCCTCCTTGCTCAAGAAACTCTTTGGAATAAGCAATGGGAAATAAGCGTTCTGTACGCCTGTTTCCTTGAACATATCGTCAAGCACACGTTGCATCTTCTCCCAGATGGCGTATCCGTAAGGACGAATCACCATGCAACCTCTCACGTCAGCCTGTTCTGCCAACTCTGCTTTCACCACCAGTTCGTTATACCATTTTGAGTAATCCTCTGACCGTTTGGTCAGGTCTTTCAATTCTGTTGCCATTTTTTCTTTTTATCAGTCAATTTAATGGATGAAATTTCATTTCGAGCCACAAAATTACTGATTATTTACGAAAAAATCAGTTTTTTTAAATTTTATTTGCTTGAATGATTGGATATATCAACAAAATTTTCGACATTTGCACTTGATGATACTTTTTTATCAACCCACATTTGAATCATATTCATTATTAATATTAACTCAAAAAACAGGCAAAATTATGAAGAAGTCTAAGTTTTGTGTCTTGCTGATGGCAGCACTTATTCTCCTTTCAGGGTGTGGTATGAACAACACGACAAAAGGTGGTCTCATTGGTGGTGGCGCTGGTGCTGGTATCGGTGCACTGGTGGGTAACCTGATTGGCAGAAATGCAGGTGGTACAATTGCTGGTGCAGCAATCGGAGCAGCAGTGGGTACAGGTGCTGGTATTCTGATTGGCAACAAGATGGATAAGTTGAAGAAGCAGGCTGAGCAGGTGCAGAATGCTCAGGTGGAAGGCGTGAAGGACAGCAATGGTCTTGACGCAGTGAAGGTGACCTTCGATTCTGGTATCCTCTTCTCATCTGGTAAGTCTACCCTCAGCGGTGTAGCCATGAACAACCTCAAGGATTTCACCGACAACGTTCTCAAGGCATATCCTGATTGCGATGTGGCTATTCAGGGTTATACGGACAACACAGGTTTCAAGGGTTCTTCTGCAGAAGAGAGTTTCCAGAAGAACATCCAACTCAGCCAGGATCGTGCTGATGCCGTGAAGTCTTACATGTTGGCTCAGGGTGCCGCTCCTACTCAGATCAAGAGCAGCACTGGTTTCGGCGAGAACAATCCTGTAGCAGACAACTCTACGAAGGAAGGTAAGGCTCAGAACCGTCGTGTGGAGATTTATCTCTATGCTTCCGAGGCGATGATTAACGCAGCAAACGCAGGTACATTGCAATAAACACTGATTGTGCAGGTGCAGGACTGAGGAGGTCTTGCACCTGCAACATTCAATAAGACGACTGTCAATGGGGAAGTTCTTTTCCAAACTGGGAAACATAGTGAAGTGGATGCTCATCGTCTTATTGGCGGGAAGTGTCCTGCTGGTGTTGATATTCCGCTTTATCCCTGTTTACACCTCACCGCTGATGTTCATACGGGCATACGAACAGGTGAGCAGGGGAGAGCAAATCAGATGGCACCATTCGTGGGTGCCGCTCGAGGAGATGTCTGCCGACTTGCCGCTTGCGGTGATGTCATGCGAAGACCAGAATTTCCTCATCCACAATGGCTTCGATTGGGATGCCATTCAGAAAGTGATAGAAGAACGTGCTGAGGGAGAACGCTTCCGTGGAGGCTCTACCATCAGTCAGCAGACGGCGAAAAACGTGTTCCTCTTTCCAACAGGCTCTTCGGGCAAGTTGGCGTGGTTCCGCAAGGGAGTAGAAGCATACTTCACAGTCTTGATGGAATTCATGTGGGACAAACAGCGCATCATGGAAGTCTATCTGAACACGATAGAGATGGGCGACGGCATATATGGCGCAGAGGCAGTGGCACAGGAACATTTCGGTTGCCGGGCCAAGGACCTCACCAGAAATCAGTGCGCGATGATAGCCATTACGTTGCCAAACCCCATCAAATTCAACTCGGCATCACCGACCAGTTATATGTATCGCCGACAGTCGTGGTGCCTTCGTCAGATGAAATGGCTGGGGCATTTCCCCACCCGAGAGGAGATGCAAAAGAAAGACGGCGATGCAGAGTGAGACGATTGAATCGAGAGACGATGAAAAGACGTGATGATGATTGATATGGAAAACATTGATAAATGAAATAGAATGAGAACCAAGATGATAGGTCACAAAAGAGGCATACTTGTCTTTTGCTTGCTTTTGTTCTGCTCTTGCCTGGCGAGGGCTGAGAAGTTTGTGTTCACGACCGCATGGACTCCTCAGGCAGAATTTGCAGGTTATTATGTGGCAAAAGAGAAGGGCTTCTATAAAGAGGTGGGGCTTGATGTGGTCATCCAGTCTCCCACTTTGACGAGTTCGGTCTATCATCGTTTGGAAACGGATGAAAGCGATGCCTGTATGTTCTCCCTGATGTCTGCCATTGACATCATAGCCAATGGCACCCCCATGGTCAATATCTTGCAGACATCCATGAACAGCAGTTATTTGATTGTGTCACGTTGGGGCAAGAATCCGCTGGAGGAGAAAGGAAAGCGTATCGCTGTCTATATGTCGGAACCGAACTACATGGCATATATCCTGAACAAGAAGAAACAGACCAACTACGAATGGGTGGTCTTCACGGGTAACATCAATGTGTTCCTGTCTGGTGGTGTCGATATGATGTCGGCAGTCAGTTACAACGAATACTTGTTGTTGAGGCAGGCAGGCTTCGAAATGTCTGAGAAAAGCGTTTTCCGATTCAAGGACCATGGCTACAACATTCAGGAGAATGGCGTGTATGTGAAGCGTGAATACTACGACACGCATCAAGAGCAAGTGAAGCGTTTTGCGTCAGCCAGCAAGAAGGGCTGGGAATGGGCTGCTGCACATCCCGATCAGGCTTTGGACATTGTGATGAAGTATGTCCGTGATGCTCATGTGCAGACCAATCGTGTCATCCAGAAACTGATGCTGGAAGATATACTCAAATTACAGTTAGACCGTGATTCGGGAAAACGTGAGTTCCGTGTGCGTCCCGACATGGTGGAGAAAGCCTGTTTCCTGATGAAAGACTTTGGCACGATTTCCAGGGATGTGACCTATCAGGAACTGATGGGGCAGACAAAGGTAGAAACCGATAAAAAGAAGGCGAAATGAACATTGTCACATACATACGGCGTTCGTTGGCGGCACGACTCTCATTCTGGGTGGTGTCTTGTGTAGTGATTTTGTTCATTATGGCATTGGGCATCTTGTTCCATTATTCACGTCAAGCGGTGAAAGATGAGGCAATGGAGAAGGCGACCCAGATGCTGGAAGGCACATTGCTCTATGTCGAGGGCACGTTGCACGATGTGGAAGTGGCTGCCGACAACATGAAATGGTTGGTGGAGCAGCATATTGACACCCCTGATTCCATGTACACCTTCAGCCGTAAGATATTGGAGAACAACCCCAACCTCTATGGCTGTTCCATCGCCTTCGAACCTTACTATTATCCAGAAAAGGGACAGTTCTTCTCTGCCTATTCCAATAATAATGGCGATTCGATAGAGACCGAACAGGAGGGAAGTGAAGAATATGAATATTACTATATGGATTGGTACCTCATTGCTAAGTTGCTCAACAAGCCCTACTGGGTGGAACCGTTCCGCGATGAGGATGTTAGTGGTATTCAGGTGGATGAATATGTCACCTCGTTCTGCCAGCCTATCCACGACAAGCAAGACAACTTTGTCGGCATTCTCTCTGTCGATTTGTCGCTGTCATGGTTCTCACAGACCATTCTGGAGGCAAAGCCCTTCCCGAATTCTTATAGTATCCTGTTAGGAAGAGGTGGCACCTTCCTCGTGCATCCCGACTCCACCAAACTTTTCTATCAGACAATATTCACTTCTACACTGGAGCAACCAGATGAGGAGATGGAGTCTTTGGGAAAGGCGATGATCAGTGGCGAAAGTGGATATAAGGTGATTCATCGTGAAGACGAAGACTACTACGTATTCTACAAGCCCTTCACCCAGACAGGGTGGAGCGTCGCCATCGTATGTCCTGAGAGTGACATCTTCGAACCTTACAACCGTTTGCAGCGTAATTTGATGTTCATCACCGCTTTGGGACTTTGCCTGCTGCTCTTCTTCTGTGTCTTTATTATCCGATACAACTTGCGACCGCTCAGGCAGTTGGGCATGTCTGCAGAGAAGATGTCGGGAGGTGACTTCAATGTGTCTATTCCCGACAGCAAGCGTCGTGACGAGATTGGTCAGTTGCAGCACAGTTTCTTCCGAATGCAGAAGTCATTGACTGACTACATCAACAAGATACATCATTCCACAGAGACTCTGACAAAACAGAACGAGGAACTGGTGAAAGCCAGCGAGTTGGCGAGGGAAGACGACCGAATGAAGACAGCGGTCATCAACAACATGACCGACCAGATGTTGAATCCAATCAACGCCATTGCCGAAGAGAACGAACTCATCCGTCGCGAGTACAAGAACCTCTCCGAGGATGAGATGGCGCAGCACGTGGATCGTATGCTCGAGAACACCGAAACCGTCACTCGTCTGCTCAATCAGATTCTTGATGCTTCCGATGTGTCAGCAGCCTCCGAAGGCCCCAGAAACCCCGACAGTTCTGGAATGACCTCTGAATCCACTCCATTGTCAAACGAAGACCCCACAACAACATGAGAAATCCTATCACACAAATACGGCATTCCCTCTCCATGAGAATAGGTCTCTTGGTGGTGTCCTTCGCGGTGTTCACCTTCGTCGCGTCGCTCGGATTCATGTACATCAAGTCACGTGGATATGTGCGGGAAGACGCCTTGCGTCGGGCTTCAACGGTGCTGAACAACACGGCATTGAGAGTGACTGAGATTATCGATGAGGTGGAGATTGCCACCAACAACACCAAATGGTTGGTGCGCACTCACTTGGTGCCTGATTCCATCGAGCGGTATGCCAG
>JBGUGM010000314.1:0-1865 GCA_045111535.1 Bacteroidaceae bacterium | reverse complement strand
CTCTTTCATAAGCCTTACGCAACTTGCCGTCCGACGACATGCTTTCCACCCACTTCTTATTACGCAGAAAAGAATCCGTCTTGTCGAAATTGGTGATATATTTTACCAACTGGGTGATGACGGACTTTGAGGTTGGGAAACTCCTTGAGGTGTCGACATAATGGAGAAGGAACCAGAATTCGATGGATGGCATGCTGTCACAAATCACGACGTTGCTGTTCTTGGTGTACTTCTTCTTCAACTGCTCGAACCGTTTTTTCTCCATGTCATCCCATGTCGTGACATCAGTATCGAATACCACAACAGCCTTGCCTTCTTCAGAAAGGACCTGTTCAATGCGCTTTGCCAATAGGTTCATCGTCTCGTGACCAAAGTAGCGAGGCCGAATCTTTATCTTCAATCCGAAGAGTGACTGAAGATGGGTAAAGTACCATTGCTCCGTTATTCCTGCGCCAATGATGGTGGGACGGACTTCCCTGATATTCTTTGTAGGTCTTCTGCGTACCATTATACTTGGATGTTTGGAAGCGCACCGAAGCGCCCGTTACGGTAAGACTTTTGGAAAGAATGTATCTTGTTCAAGCCCTTGAAGTCAGAGAGGGAATAGAGTTCCGAGCTGCCATCCTCTCCCTTCTCGGTGAACCAAACAGAGTCCTTGCGGATAAGGTCGTCGATGGTATTGAGCAAGGGGTCATAGTGTGTGGTGACAAGCAGCTGGCTGCGGCTGCTCTCCTTCAAGAACTGCTCCAAGATGAACTCGATGAGCTCCGGATGAAGCGATGACTCTATCTCGTCGATGGACAGGAACTCATCATTGGACATGGCTTGGTAGATGGCAGCCTCAATGCCGAACGTTCTCCTTGTGCCCTGGCTTTGCATCTCGTTGGGAAGGGTGTACTTTTCCACGCCTCTCGCGTTTTTGACCGTATGCTCGAAATTCGTGTCCACCCTGTCATAGACCGGCTTGCCCTGAAGCTTCTTTTTGTCCTCTTTCGAAAGGTCACCCTCGTTCAAAAGGAAGTCTCTGAAATCGGCCGGAATGGGCTCAACCTTTTTCTCAACGCTTACATCAGTAATGTTGTAATCGGCACGATGGATGAAGTCAAGGATGTACTTCTTCATTCGGGCGTCTTCCATCATCTTGCGCCCCGCATAGTTGGACATCAGTGTCCTCGGGTCTATCAGGGGCATCGTATGGCGTCGCATCCAGTCTCGTGCTTCGTCGATTGGTCCCAACGAGCAGTTCACCATGTTTCTGGCTGCGAAAAAAGACATATTTGGCAGACACTTGATCGTGATCTCGTCAACGACAGTGCTGCTCACTTTCAACACGGCAGGATTGAACTTGATGACGGACTGACCGTTTTGGAACATTCGCGTAAACAGCATCGTCGGCTGCACACTCTTGTAATAATACAGCTTCTCCGACACTACATGGTGGGTATCCAAAGAAAGGACATACCAATAGCGTGTGTTGCTGATGTAGAATTTCAAGCTGAATTCCGAAGGTTCATTAGGAGTCTCACTGTCTAAAAGAAATGGAATAGTCCCGGTTGATTCATCCATGTCATCATGGCGCATAAACCAGAACTTGCGGATAAAGTCAAAGGCATCAAGCAGGTTCGACTTTCCACTTGCGTTGGCACCATAGATAAGTGCCAAACGTAACAATCGCACACCATTGGCAACTTCCACCACTTGTGTGCTCTCAAAAGTTGTATCCTTCGTCGCCTCAAAGCTCAGCGTGACCTCATCTCTGAAGGACTTGTAGTTCTTTATCTTGAATTCCTGTATCATAATTGACTCCTCCCTGATTTGTTGCAAAGATAATGATATTATAGCTATTCACCAAATAAAATAGACAA
>JBGUGM010000313.1:0-8623 GCA_045111535.1 Bacteroidaceae bacterium | reverse complement strand
CTCCCTTCAACAGAAACGAGAACTTTGACGGCAAGCAGTTGGGGCGCATCTGGCAATGGAACCACAATCCCGACAACAAGATGTGGAGCCTGAAAGGTGGCAGACTGCGTCTGAACACCATGCCTGCAGATGAACTGATGTGGGCAAGGAACACCCTCACGCAACGTGTGATTGGTCCTAAGAGCATCGCCACTGTCGAATTGTACACCAAAGGCATGAAGGACGGTGACGTGTGTGGTTTGGGCAACATCAATGTGCCTTGTTCGTGGATAGGTGTGATGAAATGGCCAGGACAACCTCTCATGCTTCGCTGTTTCGAACAGATGACCAATGACACCACTACAGCAGCACCTGCCATTGCTGTGCCCGCCATTCCTGCAAATGGGAAAATCTGGCTTCGCTGCATCGGTGACTACGACAACAACCAGATGCAATACGCTTACTCTACGGATGGTGTGAACTTCCAGACCCTTGGCCGCACGATGCCGTTGACCTATCAACTCATTACTTTCCAAGGTTCACGCCATGCATTGTTTGCTTTTAATGTAAATGGTAAGAACGGGGGCTATGCAGAGTTTGACAACTTCAAGGTGGAGGAACCCATGGCTGACCGCTCGAAGAACATCCCATACGGCAAAACCATCCGCATCATCAATAAGGCAACAGGACGTCCTGCCATTGCCCTGAAGCACGGTATGCTCTACGACTCGAATCCTAATAACCAGAGTGACTTGACGAAGTTCAAGGTCATTGATCGTGGACAGGGAATGGTGGCTCTGCAATGTGCTGATGGCAGATACCTGAAGGTGTATGGCGAAGGACTCCCTGGTGACGTGCGCTTCACCGACCAAGAACCAAGGATGCTGAATGGAGGGGAACTCCCCACAACAGATGACATCCTCTGTGCCACGTTCTTCTGGCAAGACTACCTTGACCACGACTTCATGCTCTACTCGCTAAAGACCCACAGGTATCTTGGCAAGAGCCCAACAACCGGAAGTCCCTACTCCATGGACTTTGCAGGTCCTGACCCAGCAAGGAGAAACGGAAGCGTGTTCCGCTGGGAGGAGTGAAAAAGTGAGTAGAAAGTAAAAGTGAAAAGTGAAAAATCTATATTACCAGCCATTCGGACAGCGAGTAACTTAGATTTTTCACTTTTATCTTTTCACTTAAAATTCGTACCGTTGGCTTCGCCGAAGGTACTCACGTTCGGAAAAACTCAAATAAATTTGGTTATTCTCTCACTTAATCGTACCTTTGCATTCTGAAAGCAGCCGGACGGTCTGTCGCTGGCGACTCTTCGGAGTTGAAAGAGGAAAGTCCGGGCAACACAGGGCATCCCACTTCCTAATGTAGAAGCAGTCCGCGAGGGTTGAGTAATGCAGAAGAAAATAACAACTGCCTTCGGGCAGAAATGGTGAGAAGGTGGGGTAAGAGCCCACCAGCGGCATGGTGACATGTCGGCTGTGCATCTTGGGAGTTGCAAGTTCATGTAAACCACCCGACAGAGGGTAGCCCGCCCGAGTTGACGAAGGTCTGGGCAGTAATGCAACAGGGCCGGGGCTCATGCGGTGGAGGGTAGAACGCTTGAGCCATGGGGCGACTCATGGAGTAGATAAATGACAGACACACATGATGTACGATGTACGATTGTGTACAGAACCCGGCTTATAGCCCGACTGCTTTCCTTTTTATAATAAAGTATGTTAAACTATTTATACGGATATTAAACTTTACAAGTTTAACGGGTTCTAAAACTCGGATAACAACAGACAAACAATGAATAAAAAACACTTATTGGCGACCCTATCCATCCTGTTGACTGGCACGGCGGCATGGGGGCAAAAAGTCTGGACATTGCAAGAATGTCTGGATTATGCCCTTACCAACAATATCCAGTTGCAACAGAAAAGGATAACAGCAGCTTCCGACCATGAGGACGTATTGCAGAGCAAAGCAGCTCTGTTCCCCTCCGTGTCGTTCAGCACCAACCAAAATGCATCGTGGCGACCATTCGCCGAATCAACTATTAACCTTTCGGGTGGAACGATGACCACAAACCGAAACACTGTTTCTTACAATGGCTCCTACGGCATCAATGCTAACTGGACGGTGTGGAATGGCAATCGTAACATAAACACCATCAAGCAGAACAAATTGACGGAGAAGATGGCAGAGCTGGGCATTGAACAGCAAGCCAACACCATCCAGGAACAGATTGCACAGCTATATGTACAGATTCTGTATGAAACAGAGGCTGTCAGGGTTTGTAGAGAAATCATCAAGGCGAGCATGATGCAACGCGACCGTGCTAAGACGATGGTTGAGGTGGGTAGCCTTGCCCGTGTTGACCTCGTGCAATTGGAGGCACAAGTGAGCCAAGACGAGTACTCTTTGGTGCAGGCTCAATCACAACTCGCCAACTACAAACTGCAACTGAAGCAACTCTTGGAGATTCACGATGAAGAGACTTTCGATATTGCGGTGCCAGAAGTGACAGATGCACAGGTGCTCGCTATGATTCCCAATGAACAGGCTGTTTATAATGCCGCTCTTGAGACTCGTCCTGAGATTCAGTCGAGCAAACTGAACATCGAGTCGTCCGAAATCGCAATTAACACAGCTCGTGCAGGTTACAAGCCTACCGTTTCTATGACAGCAGGTATTGGTTCGAGCAACTCTTCAGGTCAGCACACCGAATTCTTTAAGCAGGTAAAGACCAACATGAATAACTCGTTGGGGTTGTCGGTGTCTGTACCTATACTTGACAACCATCAAACTCGCACTAACATCCGCAAAGCGAAGTATGCTTTGCAGACCAGCGAACTGAATCTGCAAGAACAACAGAAGCAGCTCTATTCCACCATCGAAAATTATTGGCTGAACGCCACGACCTCACAACAGCAGTTCATTGCAGCGAGGAACAACGTGAAAAGTATGCAGGAAAGCTACGATCTCGTTAGTGAGCAATTCAACCTCGGACTCAAAAACATCGTGGAACTGACCACTGGTAAGAACAACCTGCTGCAAGCTGAACAGCAACTGCTGCAAACCAAATACACTGCATTGCTCAATGCGGCCATGTTGAATTTCTATGCAGGAGAAAGAATAAGATTATAAAAAAGTTTTCCAGAAACTTCAGAAAACAATAACCATAAATAGAAAACTGACAATGAAAACAAGTAATATATTCACAACCCTCATCATTGCAACCACTTTTGTTGCATGTAGCGAAGCTCCCACGGTTACATATTCTACCGCTCCTGTAGAGAAGCAGAACATTACCACCAGCATCACTGCCACAGGTACCATTGAGCCTGTGACGGAAGTGGAAGTTGGTACACAGGTATCAGGTATCATCGACCGCATCTACGTGGACTATAATTCAGAGGTGCATCGTGGTCAGGTCATTGCCGAACTCGACAAGACCAACCTCCTTTCCAAACTGGCATCAGCACAGAGCAATCTCTCTAATGCACAGTCTTCACTCAACTATCAATCAGCAAATTATAAGCGTTACAAGACCCTCTACGAAAAGGGACTTGTTTCTGCCAACGACTACGAGAATGCCAAGTTGAACTATGAACAGGCAGTGCAGCAGGTGCGTGTGCAGCAGCAGAATGTGACTGAGGCACAGACCAACCTTGGCTATGCCACCATCACATCACCTATCGATGGTGTGGTGCTCTCTAAAGAGGTGGAAGAAGGACAGACAGTGGCATCTGCCATGACCACTCCTACCCTCTTCATCATCGCACAGGACTTGACCGATATGCGTGTGATTGCTGATATTGACGAGGCTGATATTGGTGGTGTGAAAGAAGGATTGCGTGTCACTTTCACAGTGGATGCTTTCCCTGATGACATCTTCGAAGGTGCTGTCACTCAAGTGCGCCAACAAGCTACAACTGAAAGCAATGTGGTCACTTACGAAGTGGTCATCTCCGCTCCTAACGACCAACTGAAACTGAAACCCGGACTCACAGCCAACGTGACCATCTACACGATGGAAAAGAACGATGTATTGGCTGTTCCTGCTCGTGCATTGCGTTTCACTCCTAATGAAGCCCTCTTGCACGAAGGCGAGACAGTGGAGGATGTACAGTCACCCTTCAAAGTATGGACAAAGGAAGGTAATGTCTTCAAGGCACACAAGGTGGAAGTCGGCATCAGCAACGGTATGCTTACTGAAATTATATCGGGTGTGAAAGCAGGTACAGAGGTGCTCACAGACTTCCAGATTATCGGTGGTAAGGAAGAGGCAGACGAACCAGCTACATCCAACCCATTCATGCCACGTCCAGGAGGTAACAGAAATCGAGGTGGTGCTCCTGGTGCTGGCGGCGCTGGTGCTCCTGGTGCTGGTGGTGCAGGTGCTCCCGGTGCTGGCGGTGCTCCTGGTGGCGGTGGCTTCGGTGGTGGCAGACCCGGTGGTGGTAATTTCCCCAGATAATGAACGAACATAAAGATTGAAGATGAACGAACAACAAGACAATCGTAAAGTTGTCATCGAACTCGACAACGTGAAGCGTTACTTTCAGGTCGGCTCTGAGACCGTGAAAGCCCTGCGTGGTGTCAGCTTCAAGATTTATGAAGGCGAGTTCGTGACCATACAAGGAACGTCAGGCTCGGGCAAATCAACCTTGCTCAATCAGTTGGGATGCCTTGACACGCCCACCTCTGGCGAATACTATCTCGACGGTACCCCCGTTCGTAAGATGTCCAAGAATCAACGTGCCAAACTGCGCAACCGCAAGATTGGTTTCGTGTTCCAGAATTATAACTTGTTGGCAAAGACCACAGCTGTGGAGAACGTGGAACTGCCACTAATGTACAATAATAAGTACTCAGCTAAACAACGTCGTGAGGCTGCTATCAAGGCACTGCAACAGGTGGGACTTGGTGACCGTCTCGATCACAAAAGCAATCAGATGTCAGGTGGTCAGATGCAACGTGTCGCCATTGCCCGTGCATTGGTTAACAACCCTGCCGTGCTCCTTGCTGACGAGGCAACGGGTAACCTCGATACACGCACGTCGTTCGAGATGTTGGTGCTCTTCCAGAAACTCCATCAGGAGGGACACACCATCATTTTCGTGACCCATAACCCTGAAATCGCCACTTTCGCCTCACGTAATATCAACCTGCGTGACGGCAAGATTCGCGAGGACACCATCAACTCCAACATCAAGTCGGCAGCAGAAGCACTTGCAGCGTTGCCAAAACCCGTAGACGATTAGCCCCATGAACATACTTAATTTATTCAAGGTCAGCATCAACGCTGTGGCGAACAACAAAATGCGTTCGTTCCTTTCCATGCTCGGTATCATCATCGGTGTGGCTGCGGTCATCATCATGATGTCTATCGGACAAGGCTCGAAGGAGAGCATCCGCAAGGAACTCTCCACCATGGGCACCAACCTGCTCACGATTCGTCCTGGAGCCGACAGACGTGGTGGTGTGCGTCAAGACCCCTCTGCCATGCAGACCCTCAAAATAGCTGACTACCAGCGCATTGTCGATGAAAAGAAATTTGTCAGCTATGTGTCTCCAGAGGTTACATCTGGTGGTCAGGTGATCTATGGCAATAACAACACCAACAGCACTGTCTATGGTGAATCTACCGAATACCTTGACATCAAGCAGTGGGATTTGGAGGAAGGCAGCAACTTCACGGAGGAAGACATCCGTAAGGCAGCTAAGGTGTGCGTAGTGGGCACCACCATCGTCAAGGAACTCTTTGGCGAGGGGAAGGAAGCCGAGGCCATTGGAAAGAACATTCGTTTTAAGTCTATTCCCCTACGCATCATCGGTGTACTGGAAAGCAAGGGTTACAACTCCTGGGGTATGGACCAAGACAATGTCATTATTGCGCCCTACACCTGTGTGATGAAGCGTATCGCTGCACAGACCTATTTCTCTTCCATCGTCTGCTCCGCACTCACAGAAGAACTCTCTGATGCAGCCATTGATGAACTGACCCAGATATTGCGTAGCAACCACAAGCTCAAGGCAGATGCTGTAGATGACTTCACGATCCGTTCACAGGCAGAGATGATGGAGACCATGTCCTCTACAATGGACACCGTTACAGTCATCCTCGTCGTAGCAGCCGCATTCTCCCTGCTCGTGGCAGGTATCGGCATCATGAACATCATGCTTGTGTCTGTCACCGAACGTACCAAGGAAATTGGTCTGCGTATGGCTGTGGGAGCCACAGGCTTGGTCATTTCCCTCCAGTTCCTTATTGAGTCAGTGCTTATCTCTCTCACTGGTGGTTTATTGGGTGTACTGTTAGGAGGACTCGTCAGCAACTTTGTCGTCCCGCTCATGGGTATGCCATCCAGCATCCCTGCATGGTCTATCTACGTGTCTTTCGCAGTCTGCACCTTCATCGGTATCATCTTTGGATATATCCCTGCCCGTAAAGCAGCCAACATGGATCCAATTGAAGCTATCCGTCATGAGTAGCCAGCCCACGCACAACGTAGGGAAACAGGATTAGAAAATATGATTGATATGAAAGGACTCAAATACATCATCGCGTTAGCCCTACCCCTTTGGGGGCTGGGGGGCTACGCTCAGTCCTTGAAAGACCTCTTTCTCAAGATGCCACAAGAGGTGTGTCCTGTCTTGTCTGAATACAATCGTTTGGAGATTGTTGACAATCAGAAGAACGACAAGACCATGCAGACACGCAATCTCTTTCGTACCTTCTCCAAGATGGAGGAACTGACAGATGACTATGCGCACCTTGTCATCTCCAAGAACTCGGAGAAAGAGATGAAGATGCTCACGAAGAAGGACGGTACCCGCATCATTATGGTCATCAGCACCATTTTTTGCGATGACACTCCTGACTCTTCTGTCGCCTTCTACTCTACAGACTGGAAGCCTCTGAGTACACTCGACTACTACACCCTGCCTCGCATCGACAACTTCCGTCATGTCACTGTGGACAAGACAACCAATCAGTTAACGGTGACGACCACCAACGCTCCTTTCCTTCTCAACATTGAGGGGGACAACCAACCCAAGAAAGCATATTCTTCTACGAACACCTTCCGTTGGTCAACTGAAGAGAGTCGATACATCTTGGAAGAAAGTAAGAATTAAAGAAGAACAGAATATACCACAAAAAGGTCTGACATCGTTGCTACGTGATGCCAGACCTTTTCTTATGTGCTTTATGAGTCTGCTTGGTTATCTGATGAATAGCAATTCCCTGTACTTAGGCAATGGCCATGCCTCATCATCCACAATCGTTTCGAGTTTATCTACGTGGTAACGAATCTCCTCGAGGAGAGGTGCTACCGTATCGTGGTAAGCAATGGCTTTCTCACGTTCTGACTCGATGCGGTTAGCCACCTTGCGGGCTTCCACCATCTTCTCCACATTCTCAATAATGAAACTTTCGTGGTCAGAGATCAACTCTATCAGATGAAGATTCTCCTTGGAAATCTTCTGTGTTTTGTCTGTAGGGAAGATATCACGCACCTTATGCACGTTGTCGATAAGCACGGATTGGTAGCGCGTGACAACAGGGATGATGTGATTGAGACAGAGGTCACCAAAGATGCGGGACTCAATCTGTATTTTCTTCGTGTAAGTCTCCCACTTGATTTCATTACGTGCTTCCAACTCGAAACGTGTCATCACGTTCGTCTTCTCAAACATCTGGACAGAGCTCTCCTTCAGGTAGTTGTCAAACACTAACGGTGCAGAAGTCTCACAATCCAATCCACGCTTCTCCGCTTCTGCCTTCCATTCGTCACTGTAACCATTACCATTGAAAATAATAGGCTTGATGTGCTTGATGTCTTCACGCACCACCTTCAAGATGGCAGCTTCCTTAGCTTCACCCTTTGTGATGAGCGCATCGACACGAGTCTTGAAGTCCATGAGGGCTTCTGCCACTGCTGCATTGAGCATGAGCATGGCAGATGCACAGTTGGCTTCACTACCCACAGCACGGAACTCAAAGCGGTTACCCGTGAAAGCGAATGGACTGGTTCTGTTGCGGTCGGTATTGTCAATAAGCAATTCAGGAATGGAAGGAAGATCCAATTTGAATGCCTTCTTGCCAGCCATAGATAGATTGTCATCATCTGCTTTCTCCACGTGCTCGAGCAAGTCTGTGACTGTCTTGCCAAGGAAAGAGGAAATGATGGCAGGAGGAGCCTCGTTTGCGCCCAGACGATGAGCGTTGGTGGCACTCATGATAGAAGCCTTGAGGAGCCCGTTATGGTCATAGACAGCCTTCAACGTCTCGACAATGAAAGTAACGAAACGCAGGTTGTCCATCGCAGTCTTGCCTGGTGCATGAAGCAATACACCTGTATCAGTAGCCAATGACCAGTTCTCATGCTTACCCGAGCCATTCACACCCTTGAAAGGCTTTTCGTGCAAAAGGCAACGGAAGCCATGTTTGCGTGCCATACGCTTCATAATTGCCATCATCAGCATATTATGGTCAACAGCGAGGTTGGTTTCTTCAAAGATAGGTGCCAACTCGAACTGGTTAGGTGCCACCTCATTATGACGTGTCTTGCAAGGAATGCCCAATTGCAAAGCCTGTATCTCGATGTCCTTCATGAACTCCTCCACACGAGCTGGGATGGAG
>JBGUGM010000312.1:0-2570 GCA_045111535.1 Bacteroidaceae bacterium | reverse complement strand
CGCATAGTTGACAAAGCGGGTTGCGTTCCAACTTCCACTCCCTGAGTTGCTTCCACCTCTTGCTGTTCAACAATCGCTGATAGTTCTTATCTCTACTCATACATCACCACTCCATTCCGAAAGGTCTTGAATCCCCGCAGTTCTCTTCCAGCCATTGCCGTGCCTCTTCACTCCGTTCCTCACGCTCTTTTCGCTCGGCTTCTGCCTCGGCTTCTTCAAAGCGAATCTCACTCTGCTCGATATACTCATCAGGCGAACGGTGCTTCACCCGTTTGGTGCGCTTGCCGTATTCCAACCTCCTGTTGTTCTCGGCATAGTCATTGATGCCTTGGCTTTCCTCTCTGTCACTATCCTCTATGTTGATTTGGAGTTGGTCATCAATCATCTTCTCCACCAGTTCCCGTTGACTGTTGGTGTGCATCTGCTTGGCAAGTTCACGCAGTCGCTTGTATGTTTTCTTCCAGATTACTTCCACCACTCGCTCAAAGATTTCATCGGTGTTTTCGGTTTGCATACACTCACCCATAAAGGGCTTGTTCAGCATGATCGCACCGAATCCATCTTTACCCTTCTGCTCAACAATCAGAATCATTTGCGAGATAGTCAGTTTTCCTTCTGGCACGCACATGTTGAGTGCTTTCGACCATCCCACATCCAAGTCAAGCACATTCAGCAGTCTTTCCACCTCGGGTGTCCTTTCGTGCCAAGTGCTCGATGCCCGAATCATCGACTGAATGAAGAGCGCGAGCATGTCATAGGTGTTGGTTTCAAGACTGTTGCATATCTCATCCCATACCCTTGCAGCCCACGGACTCACCTTCGTACCCATCGGCACAAATTTCTCTTTATCTTTTTCTTCCATTTTAGGTTAGTTTTTATCATTCTTTCATAATCCTCAATACCACATCGGCAATGTCGGCTTTCTCCCCATCCTTTGGTTTCCACCACACTTTCACTGGCACATCATCCACATACATGTTGAGGTAGTTGAGTGCATTTGCCTTCTTTTTCCAGTCATCCACTTTGTCCCTGTCAGGATAGAGCACAATGTTTCTACCCTCTGCCATGATGGGTGCCAGTTTCTCTTTGGTCAAGTTCTCTGCACCACCACATGCCATCCAGACTCTATTGATGTAATTGCCATAAGTAATTGCCATCAGAACGGCTGTCTTTTCACTCTCCACGATGCACACCGTTGCATCAGGATACTTTGGCAACAGATGCAATCCGAACAGACATGGTTTCACTTCCACCTTTTCCAAGTCAATCAGATGCAACCTACCAAGTGCTGAGTGTACCCAGTCGAAGTTGTACCTGGTATCTTTGTCCCTATGCCCATCAGACTTGTATTTCATCATCTTGCCCGTGCGCACCCTGCCTCGCTCATCAATCTGCCAAAAGACAGTAAAGCCAACAGAGGACTCTCCCAGATGGTACTCTTCCAGCACCTTATTGATTCTGCCAAACTGCTTATCGTTCCACGGCAATTCCAACATCCAGTTCACCAACACGCTTTCTTCCAACTTACCAGTCTTCACCATCCCTTTCGGTTTGTCGAGCATCGGCAACGGTTCTGGTCGTGGGCGTGGTGGTGGTGGCACATAGTTGAATGGTACATCATCCACAGGAATGTTGTATTTCTTGCCCAAATATCGGATGGCATCAAGGAATGACAACTTCTCATGATTCATTAGGAATTTCACAGCATCGCCACCAGCACCACAGGCAAAGCACCTGTAACTCTGCTTTGGCGGGTACACCACAAAACTGCCAATGTGTTTGTCATCGTGGAATGGACACAGCCCCAACCATCGCGCACCTCGCTTCTTCAAGTCCACGAAGTCGCTCACCACCTCCACAATGTCTGTGGCATCAATAACTCTCCTTATGATTGCATCGTCAATTTTCGCCATAGTTCCAATATTCTATCAAAGCCATATCTGCAAAGCCAATACGCGTGTGCGCGGGCGCGTGGCGCGTGTGTGGGCTTCTGTGACCCTTGCCCCAGCCCTCTATCGAGGGGCATGGGTCCCATAACCCTCACGCCAGCGGGGACACTTGGGTCACCATTTGTTAGTATGTATTTATACATACTAAACACCATTGGGTCACCATTTTAAAACGGGGCTTCTTGTATCTCATCGCTCACATCCAACATATAGTATCCTTTGACTCTCAGGGTGCTCTCCACCAGGTACTTCATATTGATAGCCACCTGTAAGTCTGAATTCTGCATGTCCTTGTTCTTCTGCTTGCCTATCTCTCCGAACACCTTCTCCTTGATGTCCCTTCGGCTCATGGGGTATTCGTATTTGTCAATAGAGTCTTTAATCCAAGCGCGTATCTCTTCCACCGTGTCTGCTTTCACCTTCTCTCTCACAGGTAGGTCAATTCCGCTTCCAATGATCTTCGGCACTCCCAACTTGCCCGCATCATCTGTTACCATGAATTTCCAGTCATCCATATCCTTGTCTCGGGCATCCTGTTGCTTGACTGTGAACGTGACACCCGTTGCATCCTTCTTCTTGATGCTGACCAACGTGTCTGTGACCTTGTTTCCCAGTTCAGTT
>JBGUGM010000311.1:0-1621 GCA_045111535.1 Bacteroidaceae bacterium | reverse complement strand
GCTGTTCCCATACTACCGGCACCCAAGAGTGCCACTACTGCTTTCTGTTCGTTTCTGTCGAAAATCATATTCTGTTCTCCTTTTATTAAATATTCTTGATAAACTTAGCTGGATTGCCACCTACGATGGCATTTGGGGCAACGTCCTTTGTGACGACGGCGCCAGCGGCCACGACTGCATTCTCGCCTATGGTCACACCTGGCAGGATGATGGCTCCAACGCCAATCCAAGCGTTACGTCCGATGTGAACAGGCTTGCAACGCAACACCATGCGATTCGCAAAGTCGTGGTTGTCGGTGACGATGCGAACATTGGGACCAATCATCACACCGTCCTCAATGGTGATGCCGCCTGCTGCCATGCATGTCAGCGAGTGGTTCACAAATACACCCTTGCCAATCTTCATCTGACAGCCGAAGTCAATCTGCATCGGAGACATGATGTAACTTGTGGCATCCAGCCCTCCGTTGAGTAATTCATTCTCCATCGGACGAATCTTTTCCATATCCGGCTCGGTGGTGTTGATGCGGAAACAAATCTGATTGCAGCGTCCCATTTCCTTGATGGCTTCTGCATACGCGGGCGTTGCCATATTGACATCTGCCCCTGAACTTAACTGCTTGAAAATGTCCATAATGTTTTTTGTTTTATTTTCAAGTGCAAAGTTACAGCATTTTTCTGTTACTTTTGTTTCACAAATTGCGCCACGATTTTCACTTTTTGCTGAAATCGTTCGTTTATATCTAAAATATTGTGTAATTTTGTGCTGTAAATAGTGGTTGAAACATCAAATGAAGCGATGAGCAAAGGTTGTCAGACACGACGCATGTATGGACACAACTACGCTGTGCCAGGAACATATGAGGTGACTATGGTGGTTGCCGACAGACGTCCTGTCTTTGGCGAAATCGTGGGAACCACAAAAAGTGGTGGCGAAAAGCCTCGTCTCAAACCTTCTGTACTTGGAAAGGCTGTTCTCGAAAACGAGATTCCCAAGATACACCATTATTATCCAATGGTCGATGTTTGGCAGGTATGCCTCATGCCTGATCATATTCACATGATTGTTCGCATCAGCAAACCACTACCTGAAGGCAAACACCTTGGAATCATCATTGGCGCTTTCAAAGGAGGCATCAGTCGTGCTTGGTGGCAATTGGAAGCCACCGCGTCTTCGGCGTCAGCCGCAGACCAACACACGCCTCTCTTCGAACCCAATTACAACGATCACATCTTGATGCGTGATGGCCAGTTGGAGAATTGGAAACGCTATCTCCGCGACAATCCGCATCGTTACATGATGCGTCGTGAGTATCCCAATCTGTTCGAGCGTGCCTTATGCATTACTATTGGCGGCGTGCGGTATAGCGCTTTCGGCAATATGCTCCTACTGCGCCAACCTGAGAAGCATCAGGTGTTCTTCCACCGCCGCACAAATGGCGTACCAACCGAAAACACCGATTTCTGGAAGACAGAAAGCCAGCGACTGATTTCGGCGGCCAATAGTGGAGATGTGTTGGTCACCCCAGGCATATCAGAATGTGAGAAGCGAATCAAGAACATGGCATTGGAACAGCGGCTGCGATTGATTCATCTGCAGGCTGCTCCCATCGGCCGATAT
>JBGUGM010000310.1:0-1898 GCA_045111535.1 Bacteroidaceae bacterium | reverse complement strand
CAGACAAATACTTCTGCAACTTCTCCCTCTTCCATTCGTTGCCTGACGCATGGGCGATTGACCAAATCTTCCCCATCATGCCGATTCAGCGACTCAATGAGCGACCTGACCGCAATGCCACCTTGCAGGACATCACCTGTGACTCTGATGGCAAGATTGCGCAGTTTGCCACAGAAACAGGTGTCAGCCATTTCATTCCACTCCATTCGTTGGAGAAGAAGAAGGGCAGTTACTACATCGGTGTATTTCTGGTGGGTGCTTATCAGGAGATTTTGGGCGATATGCACAACCTCTTTGGTGACACGAATGCTGTCCACGTCACCACAGACAAAGATGGCTATCACATCAAGAACATCATTGATGGTGAGACAGTGGCAGACGTGCTCAGTTATGTGCAGTACGAGCCCAAGAAGTTGGTGCGCAGCCTTGAAATCTGGGCAAAGCAAGCCATCAAGGAGGGCAAGATAAGCCTTGAAGAGGGAAAGGAGTTCCTCGACACTTACCGAAGCGGACTTTACGGATATACTTATCTGGAATAATATGGCTAATCTCAAGGGTTTAGCAAAGGACACGGCTATCTATGGTATGAGTAGCATTGTGGGCAGGTTCCTCAACTACCTGCTCGTACCGCTCTATACCAATTATATGCCGAAGGAGTCGGGCGATTATGGTGTGAGTGTGAACATCTACGCTTACACCGCATTGGCATTGGCTCTTCTCACCTTTGGCATGGAGACGACACTCTTCCGTTTTGCCAACAAGGAAGACGAGAACCCCGATACCGTGTTCTCAACAGCCTTGACGGTGGTGGGTGTGCTGTCTGCCGTTTTCTTGGCACTGATTTTTGGCTTTATCACTCCCATCAGCGATTACTTGGGCTATTCCGACCATCATGAGTATTTGCTGATGATGGCAACCGTTGTGGCGCTTGACTCCATTCAGGCGATGCCCTTTAGTTATTTGCGGTTCCAGAAGCGCCCCATCAAATTTGCCTCCCTGAAGATGCTCTTCATCTTCTTCAACATTGCGTTGAATGTCCTTTATTTCGTGGTCTTGGGTAAGACAGAGGTCTATTATGTCTTCTGCATCAATCTTTGGTGTACGGGTGCCATCACCTTCTTCTTCATTCCTGATTTTTTCAAGGTGAAGTGGCAGTTCGACTTCTCCCTGCTGAAGCGTATGTTGAGTTATTCATGGCCGATTCTGGTGCTGAGCATTGCTGGTGTCCTCAATCAGACTGTGGATAAAATCATCTTCCCTTTGGTGTGTAGCGAGGCTGATGCCAAGGCGCAATTGGGTGAGTATGGTGCCTGTGTGAAGGTGGCAATGATTATGGCGATGATTACCCAGGCTTTCCGCTATGCTTATGAGCCTATCGTGTTCTCGAAGGCGAAGGATAAAGACAGTAAGGAATATTATGCGGTGGCAATGAAATACTTCATCATTTTCACCCTCTTTGCCTTCCTCTGTGTGATGGGCTATATGGATTTCCTTCAGCACATTATTGGTGAGGATTACCGAGATGGACTGATTACTGTACCTATTGTGATGACCGCAGAAATCATGATGGGCATCTACTTCAACCTCTCTTTCTGGTACAAACTGATTGACAAGACCATTTGGGGTGCTTGGTTCTCCTTGACGGGGTGTGCCGTGCTTGTCGCCATCAATGTCATCTTCATCCCGAAATACGGCTACATGGCTTGTGCATGGGGTGGTTTTGCAGGTTATGCCACTTCGATGACACTCAGTTACTTGGTGGGACAACGAATCAATCCGATTCAGTACGACCTCAAGAGCATCTTCACCTATATCCTGCTCGCAGGAGTCCTCTTTGTGGCAATGCTTTTCATGCCCACCTCATGGCCCATATGGCTCCGTTTTATCCTCAACACGCT
>JBGUGM010000309.1:0-2681 GCA_045111535.1 Bacteroidaceae bacterium | reverse complement strand
TGGAAGATGGAGATGCCATAACGTGCTCCGAGGTAGAGCCTGTTGCTCTGAAACTTGTCCCTCAACATATTGAAGTCAATACCCACGCGCATAAAAGGCGCCTTTGTCTTATAGGTCACCTTCGTGTTGAAGTCATCCTTCGAGCACTTGCCCACACCTGCTTCGAAAATAGGGAAGAAGGTGTTTTTCAAGTTCAATCGGAGTGCTCCTTCCAGTGTGCCGTAATCCGACACCATCATGGCAACAGGTCCATAGCCATCTACTGACAGCGTAAAGCCCTGAAAGAACACCAGATGCTCCTTCTGCTCCTCTACTGCCACATACTTCGTCGGCTTCGGCGTTTCACCTGGCATGAGCGGTTGCGTCTGCTGTTCCTGTGCCCTCGTAGCCAAGATGAATGTGCTCATCATCCAAGCAACACAAATAATATGTCTAATTTTAATTATCAATTGTCAATTATCAATTATCAACTGTCAACTATTCTATTGCCACTCCATTAAAGTAAATCTTCACGTTGATGTTCCCATCGTAGTTCACCTTGGGCTCACTAATCTCGATGCGGTCAATAGCTGCATCTGTTGCTTTGATGCCCTGCAAGGTATGGAAACGATAAGTGCCACATTCAGGCAGTTCCACGTTCGCATAACTACTGTGCTGAATCTTGATGGTGTCCTTCTTCGAAATCTTCTTGTACGAAAGAATCAGCGTGTCCTCTTCGTTGAAGTAACTCATAGGCACCTTCATGCTCGAAGCACCCAACAACTGATTCAGCAGGATAGTGTCCTTACGTTGCTGTGTGACACTTTCCGTGTAGCCCTGATTCACCAATTCCTCATCAGGTTGATCCTTCGTCACCGTCAGATTACCCAGTTTCCGATAGGTATATACTGTCTTGTACCCAGGCTTCAGCGTCGTCACAGTGATGGTATCGTAGTAAGAAATGGCTGTGCCCTCCGAGTCATAGAAACCGTAGTTGCACGTCACAGTATTCTCCAACGGGCAGTTATTCGAATAACAGCCCATCAGCACGAGCGTAGCCCCTCCAATGATATGTCTTATCTTAATTTTCACTATCAACTGTCAACTATCAACTGTCAACTACTAGATCTCCTTCTCCACTTGATACTTGTTTCTCTCCTGGCTGTTTCTGCTGATGAGGTCACCCAAGAAGCCACCCACAAACAGTTGTGTACCCAGAATCATCATCGTCAACGAGAGGTAGAAGTAAGGGCTATCTGTCACCAGTGCATGAGGTACATGCTGGCACAGAGCCACCACCTTGATGGTGCCTACCACAATGATAGCGATGAAACCGATGATGAACATGAGGGTGCCGATGAATCCGAAGATGTGCATGGGCTTCATGCCGAATGTGCTGATAAACCAGAGGCTGATCAAGTCCAGATAGCCATTCACGAAGCGGTTCAAGCCCATGAACTTGCTCTTGCCATGCTGACGTGCCTGATGATGTACAGGCTTCTCACCAATCTTGCTGAAACCTGCGTTCTTGGCGAGGTAGGGGATAAAGCGGTGCATTTCGCCATACACCTCGATGTGCTTCACCACATCCTTTCTGTATGCCTTCAATCCGCAATTGAAATCATGCAGGTTATGGATGCCGCTGACCATACGGGTGGTGGCATTGAAGAGTTTCGTAGGAATCGTCTTTGACAATGGGTCACCCTTCCGACGGTTCATCTTGAAACCACTCACGAGGTCATACCCATCCTCCTTGATCATCCTGTACAATTCAGGAATCTCGTCGGGGCTGTCCAGCAAGTCCGCATCCCTGGTGATGACCACATCGCCCTCTGCCCGTTCAAAACCATGAAATAGGGCAGGGCTCTTGCCATAGTTTCTTCTGAACTTGATGCCATGCACCTCGGGAAATTTCTTGCTCAACTCCTCGATGACGTCCCATGAATGGTCGGTGGAGCCGTCATTCACAAAAATCACTTCATACGAGAAACCGTGCTCATCCATCACGCGCTTGATCCACTCATGCAGTTCCGCAATTGATTCATCCTCATTATACAGAGGCACTACCACTGAAATGTCCATATCTTTTGAATATAATTATCAATTGTCAATTATCAATTCTCAATTATCAATTCTCAATTGTCAATTCTCAACTGTCAACTCTCAACTGTCAATTCTTCTTATACGATGCCACCCATGCCACAATCACAGACAGGAGGATGCTGAAGAAGAAGTTATTGTTGAAAATCAGCAACGTCTTCTCCCATGCCGAAAGTCCATCTGTCTCTGCCAGGATATCCATCATCTGTGCGTGTTGCTCACCCATGCCCATCTGCTCATACGTCTTCACCATCTCCGGTTGCATCAGCATCGCGTTCAGTTGCTCCATCAGCAACCCGTTGTCCAAGAACTGGAAGTAGGCAAACACAATCAGTCCATTCATCAGACAGGCATACATGAACATCGAGAAAGCGAAGAAAAGTCCTTGAAAGTAACTCAACCGTTCACCAGCCAATGCCATCTTCCTGTTCAGACGCCAACCCAGCACGAACGGAAGCACCAGCGCCACGCCACACAGCATAAAACACAATAGCATCAGCAACCCATTGTTGTAGCTGATGCCTTCTACGTATGTGAGGAATACACCTCCCCACGTCAGTCCCACGAAAGTTCCGTACTCCATCGAGTACGACTTGTATATA
>JBGUGM010000308.1:0-2003 GCA_045111535.1 Bacteroidaceae bacterium | reverse complement strand
ATCTGAGGCTGATTCTCCTCGTAGTACTGTCCGTTCTCGTTGTAGGTCACACCCTGTTCGAGAATGACGTTGTCCTTGCCGTATTTGTTGCAGAGTGCCTCGTAGATGGTGTTGTATTGCTCGGTCAGGTCTTCAGCCCTCGAGCCTTGCCACGTGTAACTCCATCCGCCATCAAGGCAACGCATCTGGTTGGCGTTGGGACCTGTCAGGAGAATCTTCTTCCCCTTGGCAAGTGGCAGAATGCCATCGTTCTTCAGCAGCACCTCTGCCTCTTCGGCTGCATGAAGGGAAGCGTCTGCCCACTCCTGGCATCCAAACTTCTCATATCCCCTACCCCCTGTGTTGGGTTCGTCGAAGAGTCCGAGACGATACTTCACACGCAGGATGCGGCGCACGGCATCGTCTATGCGCTCCATGGGCACCTTGCCCTCCAAGACCAGTTCCTTCAGCAGCGAGCAGAAGTCAACGCTGTAGGGGTCCATTGACATATCGACACCAGCATTGATGGCGATGCGTATGGCATCCTTCTTGTCCTTTGCCACTTTCTCACGCGTGTACAGATTATTAATATCTGCCCAGTCGGTCAGAATCATTCCGTCCCAGTTGAGGTCTTTCTTCAACCACTGCGTCATGTACTCATAACTGGCATGGACGGGTACGCCATTGATGCTGCCGGAGTTGACCATGAAGGTCAGTGCACCAGCAAGGGCTGCCTGCTTGAAGGGCTCGAAATATTTCTCACGCAGCATGAGCGGCGAGAGGTAGGCAGGGGTACGGTCCTTACCCGTCCAGGGGGCGCCATATGCCATGTAGTGCTTCACGCTGGTTGCCACATGATAGCGGTCAATGTGGTTGGGGTCGTCGCCTTGATAACCCTGAATCTGTGCCACCACCATCTTGGCATTCACGATGGGGTCTTCGCCGAAACTCTCCCAGATACGTGGCCAGCGAGGGTCACGACCGAGGTCTATGACGGGATTGTACACCCACGGACAGTTGCCCGCCCTACTCTCGTAGGCAGTGATCTCAGCACCGCTTCGTGCCAGTTCGGTATTGAAGGATGCCGCGATGTTGATGGGCTGCGGGAAGAGGATGCCGCCCTGCGTATAGGTGACACCGTGATTGTGGTCGAGTCCGTAGATGTCGGGGATGCCCGTATATTTCATCGACTTCTCCTGAATCAGGCGAATCCACTCTTGCCACTGCTCCACGGTGTGGGCACGAGTGCCTGGTGCATTGAGGAACGAACCCACCTTCCACTTCGAGATGCAGGTGTCGAGCATGGTCTCGTTGAGTTTCCACACGCGTTTAGGAGTTCCTTCGGGCGTGTTCTCGATGGTCATCCTTCCCATCACGTCGAGGTTCAGTTCGAGCATCTGACCTACTTTCTCGTCAAGCGTCATCTTCGAGAGGGTCTTTTCTATCTTCGCCTCGATCTTGGCATCTCGCGGGATGGCAGGTTTCTGACTCTGTGCTTGTGCACCGATTCCCAGCAGCGTCAAGGCTGCTAATATCAAGTTCCTTTTCATATTGCTTTGGGGCATTAAATGTTAGTGCTTCGCAAAGGTAAGGAAAATAATTGATAATTGACAATTGAGAATTGATAATTTTGTTTTTTTATCACTTATTCGTAACGTTGAGCCTTGCTCGAAGGTGCTCTCGTTCGGAAAAACTCAAATAAATTTGGTTGTTCTCTCATTTATGCGTACCTTTGCACCCGATTTCAATATTGAAGTAATGGAAATTATCAATTCAGTAAAGGAACTCAAGGCCAAGGTTTCTGCCCTGAGAAGTGATAAAAAGACCGTTGGACTCGTGCCAACGATGGGCGCGCTCCATGCAGGACACGCATCTTTGGTGAGCAGAAGTGTGAAGGAGAATGATGCCACTGTGGTGAGCGTGTTCGTCAATCCCACCCAATTCAACGACAAGAAAGATTTGCAGGCATACCCACGCACGTTGGAGGCTGACTGCGCCCTGCTGGAGAGCATCGGTGCTGATTA
>JBGUGM010000307.1:0-4490 GCA_045111535.1 Bacteroidaceae bacterium | reverse complement strand
CATCGAGGGTAATGACACCCTCGAGGCTGGAGAAAATGCAGTCGAAGCCCCCTTCATCATCAAGCAACGAAAATACTACTACCTCTTCGTCAGTTTCGACTACTGCTGCCGAGGCGAGCGCAGCACCTACCGCACCGTGGTAGGCAGGAGCAAGCGTGTCACAGGACCCTACCTCGACAAGCAGGGGCAACCCATGGAACGTGGAGGAGGCGACACACTCATAGGTCCCAATGCCGACTTCTTCGGAGCAGGCCACAACTCAGCCTACCAGTTCGACGGGCAGTGGTACTTCCTCTGTCATGCCTATGAGAAAGCCCAGAACGGACAAGCCAAAATCTTCCTTCGCAAGATGCACTTCGACTCGGAAGGATGGCCTGTTCTTGAATAGACGCGAATTAAACGATTTTTTTTGAACACGAATTACACGAATTGACACGAATATATAGAGTTTCAAAATTCGTTAGATTCGAGAGATTCGTGTTCGTTTTAATCATTCATGTTTAAAAAACTCATTTGAGTTACTTATTCGTAGGTATTGTGAATGAATACTTGCCAGGTGATGACACCTTCACCCCACCCTGCGGAGTCGTAGTGGTGGTCGTCTGTGTGGAACGGTTCGTGGCTGGCGTAGCCGAAGGAGATTCTATCCGCAGATCCTGCAGGTACTTGCAGTCAGCGAAAGCCTCGGGGTGGCAATACGCATTCTTGCCGCTGACGATGGCAGTGGTGAGAAGGCGGCAACTGCGGAAGGCATGGCGCTGCACGTTGGCATTGTTGCCCGGCACAGCCACCGAAGCCAGTCCCGTGTTGTAGAAGGCATCCTCACCGATGCTCGTTACGCTGGCAGGTATTTCCACCGACTTCATCTTCGTCTGGTCAGCGAATGCCCGCTTGCCGATGCCCACCACCTGATAGGTCACGCCACTGTGCTTCACCACGCTTGGAATCTTCACGTGACCGCTGTAACTGCTCTTCAGTTCGCTCGTCAGTTCCACCGTGTTGGCACTCAGAATCTTATAATTCAGTTTGTCTTCCGTGAAGACAAGCCCCACATTGCCTGTGCCGGCATTCGAATAGTGGTTCTGGATCTCGCTCATGGAGATGCCGAACTTCTTGGCACCCTTCTCAATGTCGAACTCCTTCACAGCCACCTTGCCGTTGCTGCCCACCGACGAAGTCTGTCCTGGCGTTAGCCTCACCCTGTCCGAACCCTTCTTGCTCGTCACCGTCACCGCACCAGCAAACAGGTAGATGTTCGACTTTCCGCCCCTCTCCTCAAATGCCACAATCGTGCCTTCGATACCACAAACACACTGAGCCATCTCCACGTCCAGGGTTTTCCCTTGGGCCATCTTCTTGATGTTAGCCCACATGCTGCCCAGGAGCATTACAATTTTGGACTGCTCACCAGTATCCGTTTCGATGATGATGATACTCTCAGGTTTGATGACATAGGTGCTCATGTCCTCCAGTCCCAAGATGGCACCAGACTCCTCCTCCGTCTTGATTCTGTCGTGTTCGTAAACCTCGGTATCCAAATCCACAAACTCGTAAGAATCATCCTCCTCAAAATTACAACGTATCTTCACCTCCCCATAGAAATCATTAAATCGGATATGGCTGTCTATCTTTTCACAAGGTCCCTTTTCCGGCTCAGGTGTACGTACTACAGGTGTAGGCACAGACACAGGCACAGGTGTCGCATCAATGTCAAGGTTCCACGTCACCGTAATCCAGTCACCCGTATCACCCAGATAGTAGATGTTCACTTCGCCATAAGTCTTTTTGGGGACACGGCTGCTGATCGCCTTCTCCCTGTCTGTACGCATGGACTCATCCAAACGTGGAGCGCCAACCATGCTGGGTCTATCGTAATATCTGATGTCAAAGTAGATGATGGGGATTTTATTACCCTTCACCTGTCGGCATTTGACAGTGATGGTCTTTCCCGACTCCACCGTTCCCTCATAATTCTGCATATAATTACCCTGCTCTGGTGTATTTCCCGTGTAGAGAGGCTGTTCCTCCTTCGTCACCTTCACCCCACTGATAGAGTATTCAATGGTCTGCCCCTGACGGGTGATGGTTCTCTTAAATTCACTCTGTGCTCCAGCCGTCCCAGCCACCATCAGCAGGACGAGGTTCATTGCCAGTCGTGTGAGGCATGGTAAAAGGGTTAGTAATCTTTTCATTGTCTTGAATGGTTTTGGGGTTTTAGGTTTTGTGGGTACAAAGTTACGAAAAAGTGAGCACATAAACAAGAAAAACTACAAGTTTTTTTGCCCCAAAAACATATATAAATATTTTTGAGATATGCAAGTTTGTTGCGTTTTTTCTGTTTTTTTGGAAACCTGTTGCCAATTTCGCTCAAAATGACTGGTGTATTACGTATGCGTTGGTGCTTTTACGAGGGAGCGACCACCGCTTTTACGAAAGAGCGAAGCAAGCCTTTGTGAAAGTCTCAGACCAGAGGCTACGGGCGAGGCACGATAGGGTTATTTGCAATGTCCGTATCTTGGAAACGGAAGCAAGGTGTTAAATTGTTAAATTGTTAAATTGTTAAATTGTTAAATTCGCGTACACGGGTACACGCATATTATATATTTATATATATATATTATATATTATATATATTATTTATATATAAATCTTACCTACCCCCTATTAGTTATCCCCCAAATCGAAACAAAATTAACAATTTAACAATTTAACAATTTAACACCACACAATTTTTAGAAGTCTATTCTGCTTTATATCAACAAGTTGTAAAAGCACCTTGTTTTTGCCTTCCTGATTCTGTAGTCGTCATCCTCTCTCTTTTTGCGGTTCGAACCCCTCATTTTTGACCTCTTTACATCCCATTTTCACCCCTCTTGTGCTCAAAATTTATGGGTTTCCTTGCAAAAGTAGTAGTCTTTAGGAGTCGCTATTCAAACACCACGAGGCAACGGGCAATCGTCTCACCACGTCCATCGGAACTAAAGTGCTTGCGGATTTCCACCTGATAGCGTAGGGGCTCCTGCTCCTTCAGGAAGAACGAGAGTTCGTCGCCATAATACGCCTCAGCCACATAGGCAATCTCGGCACGGCAAATGCGGTGGACTGTGTAGAAGTCCTTGGAGAAGAGGTCGAGGATGTGCGAGATATACTTGATGCTGTTGAAGTGTCCGTTGCAGTCAAGGTCGCTATAGCGAGCCTCAATCTGCATCGCTGGCTCCACATCGGTGAGCGGACGCAGACGGCTGTGCGTGTCCATCTCGCAAGGAATCTCTGGACCAAGCCACTGCCGGAACCCCTCACCGTAGATGGACACAAGGTCGAGCGGCTGACGCGTCGTGTTGTCTATCATTGCCCATATGCTCCGCGCATAGCCATACACATCACCCTCATCGTTCCTGATGCAGAAGTTGCGGTTTGTGAACATGCGATAGACGCTCTCAATCCAGGTGTCGATGTGGTAATTGCTATAGATGGGCGGCATCTGACGCATCTCAATCGACAAACGGGAAAGCACCCACGAGTGATTGGACTTGAGCAAGTCGCTGAATCCGAACCCACGCTTGGATGCATGATTCTCCGCACAGTTCAGGATGTCTCGTCCTAAAACATCGTAGGACAACTCATGCTTGAAATCGGTACTGAATGCATCCGAACGGAAGTGCATTGTCTCTATCTTGTTTGCCATTTTATACCTGATTTTTTCTTTTTTCGCTGCAAAGGTATGTAAAAAACGGGATTTATCCAGTACTTATTCATTTTTTCTCATTTATTCATCCAATTTGTTGTGGATGTCAAAAAAAAATGATTATATTTGCATCAGATTCGAAAATGAATACCAAAACAAAAATAGCGTATGAAGAAAACTACTCTAATTCTGGCACTTGCGCTCTCCCCTATCTTGATGTGGGCGCAAAGCGTGAGCCCAAATGAGGCACTGCAGATAGCAGAGCGTTTCTTTGGCCAACAGTCCTCGTCGACCAATGTCAAGACACGTCGTGTGGCAAAGGTGGAGGAGATGAGCGTGTCGTACACAGCCACGAAAGAAGGTGGCAACGCTGCGCTCTATGTGATTAATCGTGGTCATCATGACGGCTTTGTAGTCGTGTCGGGCACAGCCAACACCGATTACCCCGTGCTGGGTTGGAGTGACAATGGTGCTTTCGACTATGACCAGGCACCCGTCCAGCTGAAGGAGCTGCTGGCATCGTACACGCAAACCACCCCACGACGCAGCACAACAGCTGAAGTTTCAGCTGAGGGTCTGGTGGAAATGGCAGACGGCCGTATGGCACAGCTCGTGAAGAATGGCGTGCGTCAGTCGTTGCTGATGATCAATCAGCAGCCCGCCACCCGACGTGCTGCCCAACAGCGCAGGGTGGAATCGGTTCCCAATGTGGTCGTTGCGCCTTTAGTGAAGGTGCAATGGGATCAGACGGGTGAATATGCCAAATATATCGATCCCTATTATGACACCTTTGCCGGCGTTGCAG
>JBGUGM010000306.1:0-28297 GCA_045111535.1 Bacteroidaceae bacterium | reverse complement strand
GCATGGACTGCTTGTCACCCATGTGGATTACTCCAGGGATGCTTGGGTGCGCAACATCGTTAACACCACCACCCAACATCAACGCATGAGCATCATTCCTGCGGGAAACAACTACGGCAATAAATACGGAAAGACCTACAGTGTCTTTCAAGCAGAATACCGCTCCCATCTTTTTCCTGGCAGTAAGGGTGTGACTGAACTCACCAACGATTCCCACTATTCTCATGGAGGGAAACTCTTCAATAAAAATACTGACAGAACCGATGTCATGAACAAGCCCATCACTGACATTCAAGAAAGCAATGGGCTTATTTCCTTTAAGTTCATGGGGGGAGAAGAGGCGTTGGACATCCAAGATGTGGCAAACGACACTTCATCCTCTGCCATTTATTACACGTTAGATGGTGTTCAGGTGGAGAAGCCTACACAACGAGGCATCTATCTCGAACAAAGAGACGGCATCACTCGAAAGTTCTACATTAAATAGACAACGGACAACAGACGACGGACAACTGTCAATTATCCCTATACCAATCGGCATACATGATATAGTGTTTTGCGATGCCGATATTCAGTTCCTTCGCTTGCTGAGGATCCACCTTCTTGATGAACTTGGCAGGCACACCGCCCCACATCTCACCATCGCCCACTTGTGTACCTTTCAACACCAAGGCACCAGCAGCAATGATGGCTCCTTCACCAATCACTGCATCATCCAGCACCGTTGCACCCATACCAATGAGTGCACCACTCTTCACCGTGCAACCATGCAAGGTCACGTTATGCCCAATGGTCACATCATCCCCAATCTCGATAGCCGCCTTTTTATATAATGTATGCAGACAGGAACCATCCTGTATATTCACACGGTTGCCAATCTTGATGTAGTTCACATCACCGCGCACCACTGCATTGAACCACACTGTACACTGGTCACCCATCTGTACATCGCCAACAATCGTGGCGTTTTCACTGAAATAGCAGCCCTCGCCCCATTTGGGTGTCAAGCCACACACTGTCTTAATTAAAGCCATTTTATTGATGATTTGACAAGTTTTGATTCATTATTTAGTTGTAAAGGTAGGAAGAATTTGTGAAAGTTCACCTATTTCATCAATTTTTTTAGGCTTGGATGGTGTTGTTTCAATATTTTTTTGCAATTTTGCATCATCAACCTATTGTACAATGGAACAAATCAAAGGAAAGATTTCACAAATCATAGGTCCTGTGGTGGATGTGCAGTTCTCTGCTGAGAAACTGCCACGCATCCACGACGCACTGACCATTGAGCGTACGCAAGGACGCAGGATGGTGGTGGAGGTGCAACAGCACTTGGGCGAGAACACCGTACGATGTGTGGCGATGGAATCGACAGACGGACTCAAACGCGGCATGGAGGTGGTAGCATTAGGACGCCCCATCACGATGCCTGTGGGCGAACAAGTGAAGGGACGACTGATGAACGTGAGTGGCGATGCCATTGACGGCATGGAAGAGATGAGTCGCGAGGGGGCACTGCCCATCCATCGGGAAGCACCGAAGTTTGACGAACTGTCGCCTGCACAGGAAGTACTCTACACGGGCATCAAGGTCATTGACCTCATCGAACCTTATGCCAAAGGTGGTAAGATTGGACTCTTTGGCGGTGCTGGTGTGGGTAAGACGGTGCTGATTCAGGAACTCATCAACAATGTGGCGAAGAAAAACAACGGCTTTTCAGTCTTCACGGGTGTGGGAGAACGTACCAGAGAAGGTAATGACCTCTTGCGCGAGATGATTGAAAGCGGTGTCATCCGCTATGGCGAGAAGTTCAAGGAGGCAATGGAAGAGGGCAAGTGGGACTTGAGCCTCATCGATAAGGAAGAACTGAAGAAGAGTCAGGTGAGCCTTGTATTCGGACAGATGAACGAGCCACCAGGTGCACGTGCCAGTGTGGCATTGTCCGGATTGACCATTGCTGAGTCTTTCCGCGATGGCGTAAGTGGTGGCAAGGGTGGTGACATTCTGCTGTTCATCGACAACATCTTCCGTTTCACACAAGCAGGCTCGGAGGTGTCGGCACTTTTAGGTCGTATGCCTTCGGCTGTGGGTTATCAGCCCACCTTGGCAAGTGAGATGGGACAGATGCAGGAACGTATCACTTCCACCAAGAATGGTTCCATCACGTCAGTACAGGCGGTATATGTGCCTGCTGACGACTTGACAGACCCTGCCCCAGCGACCACCTTCTCTCACTTGGATGCCACAACAGTGCTGAATCGTAAGATTGCGGAGTTGGGCATCTATCCTGCTGTTGACCCATTGGATTCCACCTCACGCATTCTTGACCCGAACGTGGTGGGCGAGGAGCACTACCAGACAGCACAGCGCGTGAAGCAGATTCTGCAACGCAACAAAGAATTGCAGGACATCATCAGTATTCTCGGTATGGAGGAACTCTCCGATGAGGACAAGACGACTGTGAACCGTGCCCGTCGTGTACAACGTTTCCTCTCACAACCTTTCGCTGTGGCACAGCAATTCACGGGTTTGCCTGGTGTAATGGTGAGCATCGAAGACACCATCAAGGGCTTCAAGATGATTCTCGATGGTGAATGCGATGACCTGCCCGAACAGGCATTCCTCAACGTTGGCACGATTGAGGAGGCGTTTGAGAAAGCAAAGAAGTTACAAGAACAAGCCAAGGCATAAAACTGATGCATCTACAAATCATCACACCAACAGGAACCATGTATGACGGGGAAGTGAAACGCTTTCAGTTTCCCTCAGCAACAGGACTCATGGAGTTCTTGCCTGGACATGCTCCCATGATTGCGGAACTGAAAGAGGGAAGTATCCATACGGAACGTGAAGAGATCAACTGTGGTGCAGGTGTGGTGAGAATAGAGAACGACGAAATAACCGTAGTATGCGAGCCATCATAATATATATAATATGTGTGCTGGGCTTCGTTGCACCCATGAAGGCAGAAGAGGAGTTGAACGTCTCTAAACTCATCTTCGAGCACTTGGGTGATAGTTATGAGTGGCACATCGTGGAAGGGGCAGTCATTCCCCTACCCTGCATCCTCATTGGAGAGCAGGGTGTGGATGTGTTCATGTCAAGCAAACTGGAACACGGTGCTACTTATAAGGGCTACCATATCGCCGAGGAGGGAGAAGAACATGAAGGGAAGATTGTGAATGCTGCAGGCGAACGCCCCTTCGACATCAGCATCACGAAGAATGTATTGGAACTCTTCATCGTGTGCATCCTGCTGTGTTCGGTAGTGTTAGGATTGGCACGATGGTACAAGAAGAACGGTTACAAAAAAGCACCAGGTGGATTTGTGGGGATGATGGAGGCTGTCGTGGATTTCATTGACAAGGATGTGGCAAAAGAAAGCATCGGACATGGATACGAAAAGTTCTCACCCTACCTGATGACGGTGTTCCTCTTCATCTTGACCAGCAATCTCTTAGGACTCATTCCGGTCTTCCCAGGTGGAGCGAACCTGACAGGCAACATCGCCGTGACACTCACTTGTGCAGTCACTGCCTTCATCGCCATCAATTGCTTTGCACCCAAGGGCTACTACAAGAGCATCTTCTGGCCCGATGTACCCATCTTCCTGAAGGCACCGCTACCCATCATGCCAACCATTGAGTTCATCGGTGTATTCACCAAGCCTTTCTCGCTGACTGTCCGTCTCTTTGCCAACATCATGGCAGGACACATCATCATCCTCGCCTTGACCAGCGTGGTGTTTGTGACAGCCAAGATGGGCACTGCCATGTGTGCCTCCATGACGGCAGTGAGCGTCCTTTTCTGCATCTTCATGAATTGCCTCGAACTGCTCGTGGCATTCATCCAAGCATACGTCTTCACCATCCTGACAGCCAACTTCATTGGATTGGCACATGATGAATAAAAACAACTCTAAAAACTATACAACTATGATTCTTGAAGCAGTAGAAGCAGGCATGAGCCTCGCACAAATCGGAGCAGCCATCGGTGCTGCCATCGCAGTGATTGGTGCCGCATTCGGCATCGGAATGATTGGTAAGTCAGCCACGGAGAGCATCGCTCGTCAGCCCTCCGCAGCGGGTAACATCCGCACGTCCATGATCCTGACTGCCGCCTTCATTGAGGGTGTGGCATTGTTCGCTATCGTGGTGTGCCTCCTCGTCGTATTGCAATAAACAACAATGAATCCACTCATACCAGACCCGGGACTACTCTTCTGGATGGTGCTCTCGTTCGGTGTGGTCTTCTTCTTGCTGGCGAAATTCGGTTTCCCAGTCATCACGAAGGCCATCAACGAGCGTAAGGAGTTCATCGAGATGTCGCTCCTCTCTGCCAAGGAAGCCAACGAACGGTTGGCAAACATCCAGGCAGAGGGTGAGAAACTGTTGTCTGATGCCAAGGCACAACAGAAGGACATCATTGCGAGTGCCATGCAGGAGAAGCAACGGATTGTTCAAGCCGCACAAGAAGAGGCACAAACCTCTGCCAACCAGATGATTGAGGAGGCAAGGCAGAGCATTCAAGCGGAGAAGGAACGAGCCTTGCAGGATGTACGGAAAGAGGTGGCAAGCCTCGCCCTTGACATCGCGGAGAAGGTCATTGGTGAACGGATGAAGGACGAAGCCACACAGCGGAAGACCATCGAGGAACTCATTGACAAACTCTAATGATTAACGGAAGCATTGCCAAACGATATGCCATTGCCTTATACGAAGAGGCAAAGGCACAGTTCGTAGATCAACAGGTCTATGACCACTTGGGTATGCTCCATGCCAGCATGGAGGCAGAACCTGACCTTCAGATGGCGCTCATCAATCCCCGTGTGACAATAGAGAAGAAGTACACACTCCTGTTACTTGCCTCTGGTCTTGACCCAGAATCCACCACCCTCTACACCCGTTTCTTGCGATTGCTCTTGGAGAATCACCGCGAGAACCAACTGCGCATCATCATCTTTGTCTATCGGGATATGTACAGAGAGCAACATGGCATTGACCGTGTGGTGTTCGAGACGGCAGTACCTGTCGATGAGGATACTATCGAACATCTGACAGAGCACATCAAAGCCCATCGCCACCGTGAAGTGGAATGTGTGCGCAAGGTCAACCCTGACCTCATCGGTGGCTTCCGACTCCGCATCGGTGATCGCCGTTACGATTACAGTTATCAACATCAACTTGAAAAGATAAGGAAAGAACTATGTCCGATTCCATAAAAGTAAGCGAAGTGACAGCGATGCTGCGTCAGCAACTCGCCGACATTGACAACGAAGAGAACACCCTCGGCAACGAGATTGAGGTGGGCACCGTGCTGACCGTCAGCGATGGCGTGGTACGTGCCTATGGTCTCCGCAATGCCGAGGCAGGTGAACTGCTTGCCTTCGACAATGGCATGGAAGCCCTCGTGATGAACCTTGAGGAGGACAACGTGGGTGCCGTGCTGTTGGGTCCCACTGACAATATCGAGGAAGGTGACATCGTGAAGCGCACTGGTCGCATTGCCTCCATCGCTGTTAGTGAAGGCATGGTGGGACGTGTCGTTGACCCTCTGGGACACCCCATCGATGGCAAAGGAGCCATCACGGGAGAGACTTTCGACATGCCTTTGGAGCGTAAGGCCCCTGGCGTTATTTTCCGTCAACCCGTCAACGAGCCGTTGCAGACAGGACTCAAGGCTGTGGATGCCATGATTCCGATAGGTCGTGGTCAGCGCGAGCTCATCATCGGTGACCGCCAGACAGGTAAGACCTCCATTGCCATTGACACCATCATCAACCAACGTGCCAACTACGAGGCAGGAAAGCCTGTCTATTGCATCTATGTCGCCATCGGACAGAAAGGTTCCACTGTTGCCACGATTGTCAATACTCTCCAACAAAAAGGAGCAATGGACTATACGATTGTCGTGTCAGCCACAGCCAGTGACCCTGCCGCCATGCAGTACTACGCACCATTCGCTGGGGCTGCCATTGGTGAGTACTTCCGTGATACAGGGCGTCATGCCCTCGTCATCTATGATGACCTCTCCAAACAAGCAGTTGCCTACCGTGAGGTGTCCTTGATTCTGAAACGTCCTTCGGGCCGTGAGGCATATCCTGGTGACATCTTCTACCTGCATTCACGTCTTTTGGAACGTGCAGCCAAGATTATTGCCCAGCAAGAGGTGGCAGAGCAGATGAATGACCTGCCCGAATGCCTCAAAGGCAAGGTACGTGGTGGTGGTTCACTCACCGCACTGCCTATTATCGAGACACAAGCAGGTGACGTGTCAGCATACATCCCCACCAATGTCATCTCCATCACCGATGGACAGATCTTCCTCGAGACAGACCTCTTCAACCAAGGTGTACGCCCTGCCATCAACGTAGGTATCTCCGTGTCACGTGTGGGTGGTAATGCTCAGTTGAAAGCCATGAAGAAGGTGGCAGGAACGTTGAAGATAGACCAGGCACAATACCGCGAACTGGAGTCCTTCTCGAAGTTCGGTAGCGATATGGATCCTGTCACAGCCTTCACCATTGATAAGGGACGCAAAAATGCCCAACTGCTCATTCAGAAGCAATACCAGCCTATGCCTGTAGAGGAGCAGATTGCCATTCTCTATTGTGGTACGCACGGGCTCCTACGCGACATCCCCGTCAATCAGGCACGTGACTTCGAAACTGCCTTCCTCGACTTACTCCGTACTACCCATCAAGACGATGTGCTCACCCCGCTTCGAGAAGGTAAGATCAATGATGACATCACTGCCATCATCGAACAGGTGGCATCATCCATTAAATTGTAATTACTTTGGCAAGTCTCAAAGAAATAAAAGGTCGCATCGCGTCTGTCCGCAACACGCAGAAAATCACCAGTGCCATGCGCATGGTGGCAAGCGCGAAACTCCATCATACCCAAGGGATGACGGAGGCGTTTCTGCGGTATAAGGATGAACTGAAGAAGATAATTGACAGTTTACAGTTGACGGTTGACAGTTCCATGCGGACTGATGACCAACAAGGCGATAGCCAACTCTCAACTCTCAACTTTCAACTCTCAACTCTCCTCATCCCCGTCTCTTCCAATAGTGGCTTGTGCGGTGCCTTCAACAGCAACATTGCCAAAGCCACGATGCAGCGGGTTCAGGAGTTGGAGTCACAGGGCAAGCAAGTGCGTCTGTTGCCTATCGGCAAAAAAATTGCCCATGAACTGAAGAAGACGGGCAGGGACTTCCACATGGACTTTGTGGATATGCTTGACAAGATAGAGAAGAGCAACACTTATACAGATGTCGCCACCCTTGTTGCATTAGCTGAAGAACTACGCCAAAATAACGAGATTGGCGAAGTGGAGTTCCTCTATCACCACTTCAAATCAATGGGCACGCAAGTCATTCAAAGACAGAACATCAGCCCCCCCCCTACCTCCCCCAAGGGGGAGGGGAACGATTCGGATGGCAACTCCTTCCCCTTGGGGAAGGCTGGGAAGGGGCTTGACTATCTCACCGAGCCTTCTCCATCCGAACTCCTTGCTTCTCTCTTCCCTCGTCTGCTCAACGCACAGGTGTATGGCATCCTGCTTGATTCCCTCACCAGTGAACATGCAGCCCGTATGATGGCGATGCAGACAGCAGATGACAATGCCAACGATTTGCTGAAGGAACTCACCTTATTATATAATAAGACACGTCAGCAAACCATCACCAATGAACTCATTGACATCATGGGTGGAAAAGTAGAGAGGTAAACGTAAAACTACGCTTACCTCTCTACTTTTTCATTGATTTTATTTTTCATTCATCACTTTCACTTCTTCACTTTAAGCACCGTTCCATCTGCCTTGCGGATGATGACCACTTGTCCTTTCTGCACATTCGTCAGGTCAGCCAATTGCCTGCCCTGCAAGTCGTAGTACGCTACTGGTGCAGAAGATGTGGCATCCATGTCCTTGATGTCCGTAGCAGACAAATCCAACGGGATGAATGCTGTCTTCGAATCGATTTGGGCATACACATCGAAAGGTGCCAAGGTAGAGGCTGCTGTCTGACGCACCCATCCCCATTGACCTTCCTTCTGTCCCAAGATGTAATCACCTGCACAAAGCGGTATCTGTACGTAGGTGCCTCGCAAGGTGGCTTCCAATGGGCTAGTGGCGAAAGACACCTCATGCATGGCTGCGTCTTCACCCACCGTGAACGTCACCTCACCATTCGCTGTAATGAGCACGGGCTGATGAGCGGCAATGGTTGTCACCTCCTGCAACGTCTGGTCATCGGCAATGGTGTATGCCGTCACACCCTCAGGCATCTTCGCTGCAAAGGGCAACATCAGCATACGTGCGCCTTCCACATTGACAGTAAATGATGCCTCACTGGCTGTAAAGGCAGTGGCAGGACGGAAGTCACCACCTGTTGCCGAGAGTTTCAGGCTTGGGCAAGTGGCACCCTTCACCACATTATCTGCAGTCAACGTGCTTCCCTCACCCACATACACCACGCGGTTGGTTCCTTCCAACCAAGGCAATTCCGTAGGCAATCCTGTCACACCCGTCAGGTCAAGACTGGTGCATGCCTCATCTTCTGTATATTCCAGCACATTGCTGTCATCTGCCACGTAAGCACCACTCAGTTTGGCAGCATAATTGTTTCCGTTGTCCAAATAGACATCGCCAAACGTGATGGTCAGGTGCGATTGGGCATTGTCACACGTGAAGGAAATCAATCCGATGCAGCCATCAGTAAGGGTAGCAGGCGAGAGGTCCAACACCACATCAAAGTTCTGGGCACGGCTCAAGTCAATGCGTTCATATTCATGTTTCTGCACCTGGCCCTCACCATTCACATAAATAAGTGTAGGAGCACCTATCGTGAGTGAGTTGGTGGTGGTCACCTTGTTGATGTGCATGACCAGCCTTGAGAAGCGGTCACTCAGTGCCACATACCCGCTGGCAGCAGTAGTGCGAGTGGAGATAAGTGGGTTAGAGGCATCGAAAGTCTTGGTCTTGCCGCTCAACTTGTAGGTAGTGCCGAAAGTGCTCTTCGTGGTTTGCATTTCATCAAGGCGATTGAAGCGACTCGTCGTGCCTGTCATGTCCGAAGCCTGACGGTCACGCGAGCGCACGAACAGCACCGTGCAAACACTCTTGGCAGCGATGGTTGCCACAGGACGGCACGTCTCCTTCTCCTGATTCAGCACTGTCTTCGAGAAGTTCTTCGTTTTTGCGGTTGTGTAGAGTTCACCCTTCTCCGTATAGAATGGCAAATCTACAGTCAGCGTCACCTCCTCATCACCACTGTTCGACATCACAGCCACCACGGTGTCACCCGTCTGCGAAAGATAAGCCGAACTTTCCAGACTATTGCCACTCCATGTGGCATCAATGCGGGTCATGCCCGTTACAAACTTGGCAAAGTGCGCCATGATGTAGCCACGTTTCGTGATGACGCCATTCGATGTACCACGCTGTCCATCACCCATCATCGCATAGAAGCGCTTCGAAGCATAGTGAATCCATGCGTTGAAGTCACCCACCATGCAGTTGTTGATGGCTGAGAAGAAATTGAAGAAGTCCTTCGAGAAGTCGAAGTTGCGCATGTCACTCTCCTGCTTATTCTCATTCCAGTTGATGAGGTACTCTGTCATCCACACCTCCTTGCCCTTTTTCCCGAGGTTCTTGTATGACGACTGGATGCCGCCATACTGGTGTCCGCCATAGATGTCGAAGCACTCGAGCACATCTGTCTTATTCAGTGCATTGGCGTAGGAGTCACTCACACCAATGGTCTCAGGAGCCATCACCTTGCAACTGATGGACTTTCCGTAGGTCTTCACAAACTCAGCCATCTCAGAGGCAGACCACAGGCACCCTGCATACGTGGCATCCCAGTCGGGCTCGTTCTGAATGGAGATGGCATCCAACTCCACCCCGTTCTGACGCAGATACTTCACATAGTCATCCAGATACTTCGCGTAATCAGGCCAATTGGCTTTCTTCAACTTACCCGTGGTGCCATCGCTGTTCTTCGCGTTGCTGGTTCCGTTCGTCTTCCACTCGGCTGGCTGTCCCCAAGGCGAGGCAAACACGATGAGTCCCATCTGCTTGGCTTTCTTGGCAGTAGCCAACGACTGTCCCCACGCATTCTTTCCGATGGGGATGTAGAGGCGCATGATGTTACAGCCCACCGTACTGCTCTTGCCCCACACCTTCTCAATCTCTGTGTTCGACATGTGGTTGTACTGAAACTGCGGACTGCACACAAATCCTCCAAAGCCCGTGATGTGCTGATGAGTCTTCTCTGCATCCAACTTCACCGTTGCCTTTGTCTGAGCAGTGGCTGCTGACGAGATGCCCATCAAGAGCATCGCCACCATGACCACACACTTCCATGTTCTTTTCATGATTCTATCTTCAAGTTTTTGGTAAACACTATTGCGCGGCAAAGTTCGTGAAATTCCCGCTATTTCCATATTCTCCACGTTACATATCTTTATGCGGATGTTACAAGCAGGGCTTTCGTTGTGTCTTTCAGCAACTTCAAGACTTCTTACCGTAAGACCCCGAGGTGTGTGTGAGTAAGATTCTGAAGAATTTGGCTTTGACACTAAAATCAATTTAGCGTTCTCACTCGATTTAATTTAGCCTTGGCACTCAAAGTGATTTAGCCTTGGCACTCAAATGAGTGAGAACGCTAAATTGAATCGAGTGCCAACGCTAAATCAAAATTTGTGATAAGGCTAAATCGTATCAAGTGCCAAGGCTAAATGCTTTATAGTCTGTGAAATAGCGGGCTTGGGGTCTTAGCCATACCAAATGTTGAATTTTACTCATACACCACGTGGGGGCGAAGGAATACAAAGGGGAGGGAATGTGGAATATCAGAGAAAAGGAATAAATATAGGCTTTTTCCCTTGGTACTATACTATTTTTTCCGTACCTTCGCACGCTTTTTACCAACACAAACGATTCATGATATTCGACAAATACGAACAACTGAGTGAGGATGCACAACGACTGCTGTGCTTTTACGTGGACATGGGATACGGTTCCAACAAGCGGATGGATGAGCACATCTATCTGCTGGGGCGTTACTGTTTCACGGCATTTGACGGCAAGGCAGCATTGGATGAACTGACGCGGAAGGGTATCCTCAAGTTAGAGGGGAAGGACTGGTATGCGAACATGCCACGCTATGGGGTGAACGAGGATGACTTCGTTCCTGCCTTGTGGTATTTGTATGAGTGTCGCAAGGACTTGCTGCTGGCGTTTCAGAAGTTGCAACAACTCAGCAGTCAGACGTATATGTTTGTGCGGTATGCCATCAAGCAGTTGGTGGACAGCGATTATCAGTTGTGCAGCAGTGCCAACGTGATTGGGAAAGACCAGGTGTCGCTGTTCTACAGTGTGGCGACAGAGCCGAGGTTCCAATCCCTCTTTGCCCATCTGCAAGCGGAGTCTTTCCTATACTTCTACGAGCACCTGAGTGACTACCTCATCAGTCACGACTTGGTGGTGGACACCACGCTCATCCTGACTGTCATTGGCGAATACACCGCCATCACCGAATCTGCCCGATGCCGTCTGCTGGCAGAGATGGAACTTTACGAATACATCGCCACGGGACAGACTCCCTCGGGGGGCATCTATTCCAATATCTCTTCGGGCTTCATCATGGGAGGCTTGCGCAACCTGTGTGCCAACAAGCCTATCGAAGCGGCACAGTGGTTCGACATGGCGCTGAAGACGCAGGTGAAGGAGGGAGGGGCAAGAGGCTATTTCAAGAATGGGCTCATGACCTTCTATCTGGTGCTGGCGTACATGGCAGTCGCGGACAACGGACCACAGACGGGGGACAACGGAGAAGGGACATCGGAGGGTAAGATGGCGACTGCCTGCCGCACCCGACTGAGGGAACTGGTGGCGAACATGGAGGTGCGCATGAATCGCGAGATGTTGCCTGCCAAACTCTTGGCTGAGGACTTCTGCAACATCAGCACTTCATTGCATAAGGAACAGGTGCAGAAACTCTACGATGAGAGTGCCAATGGTGACCTTCCACCTATCTACCGTGCGTTGGCGTTCCTGATAGCCAATTACCTGGGCTATTCAACTGCCAACATGGACGTCAATCTCTGCATCCCCAACCTTGCCTTGCTGCAACACGAGATGTCCAAATATCTCCCCTTCTACGACTATGAGCGTGAATCGCTGCGTCATCGCTTCGGTGACCACCCCACCCTCGTGAACATCTACCACAAGGCTGAGTGGGAGTCGGTGCTCGAAGGCTTGATGGACGAGGCAGAAGGACGAGGCCCTGCTGACAATGGACAGCAGACAGGAGATACAAGACTCATGTACATCCGTGAGTCACCCGACTCCCGTGCCATTCAGGTACGTGAACAGACACGTCTGAAGAACGGCACATGGGGCAATGGCAAACGCCTCAGTGAATCACGCTACAAGAAGGGTGTGGTGGAGTACATGAACAATGCCGATCGCCGCATCCTGGCACGTCTCAACCATAGCGAGCACTGGGAACTGCAACTGGAGCACGTGATTGAGGAGATGGTGGACGAGAGTCGCCTGTATGTGGGAAAGACAGCCCCCTTCGAACTGGTGAAGGTGGATAGAGACAAGCCTTATCTGATGGTGGAAAAGGAGGATGACCGCTTTGTGGTGAAGTCCAACGTGCCCTTAGGCAATGCACAGGATGACTTGGTGATTGTGGAGGACTCTCCCACGCACTACAGCCTCATCAATATCCCCAACGAGATACGTGATTATTATGTCAAACTGCTGCAACTGGGCAGCCTTCCTCTCGAAGCAGAACCCACCCTCCGCAGCCTCTTGGCAAAGATTGGTGGCAAGGTGGAACTGCACTCCTCACTCATCGAAGGCGGCAGCACCCTACCCCTCGTGGATGGGCAATGGAATGTGGGCTTCAAACTCAGTCCCAAGCAGGGAGGCAACTGGGAAGTGGAGGTGTTTGTGCGCCCCCTGCCTGGTGGCAGAAAGACCTTCCGTCTGGGCATGGGCGATGAACTCATCATCGATGAGAATGAAGAGGGACGTGTACGCGTGAAGCGTAACCTGGAGATGGAGCGGCAAAACCGCGAACTGGTGAGCCGCTTCTGGAACAGCGAGGGAGAGGAGTTCATGGAAAGGGAAACCTACTCACCTGACTTCCTATTGGACCTCGTGCAGATGATTCAGGCACAGCCCGACACCTTCTATGCCGAGTGGCCTGAAGGACAGAGCTTCAAGATACGGAACTTCACCCGAGGAACAGGCACGTGGAGCGGTGTGCTGAGACAACGTGGACAATGGTTTGACATTGAGGGTGACGTGAACATTGACGAACAAACCCGCATCAGCATCAGCGAACTCCTCGAACTGGTGGGCAAGAGCAAGGGCAAGTTCGTGAAGATTGGTGAGGGTGAGTTCTTGGCACTGAGCGAGAAACTGAGAGCACAATTGAAGGCACTCGATGCCATAGCCAACCGTGAACGTGGAAAAATCAAGATATCTCCCTTCAGCGCTGCCTTGATGGGCGATGACCTCCTGCATGGAGAACTGAGGTTAGAAGTTGACGAGACCATCTTGGACATCAGAAAGCGCATCCTCGAATGCTCCGAATACAGCCCTGCCATTCCGAAGGAACTGAACGCCACCCTGCGTCCCTACCAGAAGGACGGCTACCTGTGGATTGCCCGTCTGAACAGTTGGGGAGCCGGTGCTTTGTTGGCAGACGATATGGGATTGGGTAAGACCATCCAGACGATTGCCTTCCTCTTGTTGAAGAAGAATGAAGGACCTTCACTCGTGGTGGCACCAGCCTCTGTGGCACCTAACTGGAAAACAGAGATGGAGAAGTTTGCCCCCACGCTGAATGTACAGGTGCTCAACTTCGCTACGAATCGTCAGCAGGTGATTCGTGAAGCCCAAGCAGGGGATGTCATCGTAACCACTTACGGCATCCTCTTGAGCATTCAGGATGAACTGACGCAGAAGCATTGGAATGTGGCATGTCTGGACGAAGCGCACATCATCAAGAACCGAGGCGCCAAGACCAGTGCAGCCGCCATGAAGATTCAGGCAGACAACCGCGTGATGCTGACAGGTACCCCCGTGCAGAACCACTTGGGTGAACTCTGGAGCCTCTTCCAGTTTGTCAACCCTGGTCTCTTGGGCAACTACGAACACTTCTCACAGAAGTTCATCATCCCCATCGAGGGCTATCAAGATAAAGAGAAACAAGAGCAGTTGGAACGCATCGTGCATCCATTCATGCTGCGACGCACCAAACAGGCCGTGCTGAAGGAACTGCCCGAAAAGACCGAGATATACCACACCGTAGAACTCAACCGCGATGAACTTGCCATCTACGAGAGCATCCGCGTTCGGGCAGAGAAGATGCTGCAGGCATCGGGAGCAGAAATCGACATGCACGTGTTGGCAGAGATCACCCGTCTGCGCCAAGCGGCATGCAGTGCCCAACTCATCGAACCCAAGTGGACAGGTGAATGCTCGAAAATCACCTCCTTGGTGGAACTCTTGCAAGGTGTCATCGAGGGAGGCAACCGTGCCTTGGTGTTCAGCCAGTTCGTTAGTTTCTTTGACATCGTGAGAAGGGAACTCGACAAACTCGGCATGAGATACTTCTACATTGACGGCAGTGTGCCATTGAAGCAACGTGCGGAGATGGTGGAAGCCTTCCAGAACGGAGAGAACTCCCTCTTCCTCATCAGTCTCAAGGCAGGAGGATTGGGCTTGAACCTCACAGGCGCCAACTATGTGTTCCATCTTGACCCTTGGTGGAATCCCGCTGTGGAGCAGCAAGCCACAGACCGCACCTACCGCATCGGACAGGAACGTGCCGTGACGGTGTATCACCTCGTCAGCAAGAACACCATTGAAGAGAAAATCATTCGTCTGCACCAAACCAAACGTGACCTCGCCGAGAACATTTTGGCAGGAACAGACGCAAGTTACAAACTCACAGGCAAAGATTTGCTCGAAATGGTTGCCCAATAGCAAGATAATGCGTAACTTTGACACCAATTAACTAACTACTAACTAAATATTTATGAAAAAGCTGATTCTCACATCGATTCTCGCTATGCTTGCCACGATAGGCTTCGCACAGCGTTTCACCGACCAACTGGATCGTGGGTTGGTGGCAGTGCCTGGTGGCGGAGGTAACTTCGTCAGTTGGCGCATCTTAGGCGAGGAATACTACGATGTGACATACAACCTCTATTGCAATGGTTCGAAGATTGCCGAGAACTTGAAAGTATCTAACTACACCCACACCTCTGGCAATGCCTCCAGCAGTTATCAAGTGGCTGCTGTGGTGCGGGGCGTGGAACAAGCCAAAAGCACAGCTGTGACCCGTTGGGAGAATGGCTACTTCGACATTCCTGTGGCTTCCGTGCTTGACCGCAATGGCAACGACGTGACCTCCCAATACATCATCAACGATGTGTCCTTGGGTGATGTGGATGGTGATGGTGTGGTGGAGTTCATGGTGAAGCGCAACTACACAGGTGACATCCTCAATGCCTCCAACACCACCAAGTTCCACCATTACGAGTGCTACAAACTCAATGGCACACGCCTCTGGTGGATTGACTTGGGTCCGAACCTCATGGCCGGTCCTGATGAGCAATGGGATCTTGTCAGCTTCGACTGGGATATGGACGGCAAGGCTGAGTGTCTGATGCGTGGTGCTGACAACATGATTATCCATGCAGGTGATGGCACCGTCATCAAGGTGGGCGACATGAACTATGTGTCTCCCCGTGATGAATACACCCGCAATGGTGCTGAGTATCTGCTCTATATGAATGGTGCCACAGCAGTACCCTACGACTTCAATGCCAACGCATCCAGCTACACCCCGATGGCATACCCACTTCCTCGTTTCGAGAGTGGCGAAAGCGATTATGCCACTGTCTGGGGCAAGAACGATACAGGACACCGCTCCTCCAAGCACTACTTCGGTGCACCTTATCTGGATGGACGCAAGCCCAGCATTTTCTTGGGACGTGGTTGCTACACCCAGCACAAGATGTGTGCCCTGGATGTGGATCCAGCCACTCATCAACTGACCCAACGCTGGCGTTGGAATGCCACGAATGGTTCCAGCCCTTGGTTCGGTAATGGCTTCCACAACTTCACCATTGGTGATGTGGATTGGGATGGACGTGATGAAATTATCTTCGGCTCGATGATGATTGACGACAACGGCAAGGGACTCTGCACCACAGGACTTGGACATGGTGATGCACAGCATTGTGCTGACTTGGATCCTTATCGTAAATACTCCGAGCAGTTCACTTGTAACGAGAGTCAACCTGCCTGCACGTACTACAACGCCACTACAGGCGAAATCTACTATCGTTTGAAATCAACATCAGATGATGGGCGTGCCCTTTGTGCCAATTTCACCAACGACTTTGTGGGCAGCATCGGCAGGAGCACGCAGACTGGCATCGTCTCTACCGTCAAGGATGCTGTGGTAGCAGATGGTCCTGGCGGCACCAACGATGCTCTCTTCTGGTCACACCTCAACCAACGTATCTACTGGGATGGTGACCTCTGTGATGAAGTATATGATTCTCCGGGCAGTTCCAATGATGGACGTGCAGCTGCCATCTACAAATACCCTTCGGGACGACTCTTCAATTCTGATGGTTGTCTGACCATCAATGGAACGAAGAATAATGCCAGTGCCATTGCCGACATCTTTGGAGACTGGCGCGAAGAAGTGGTGATGCGCACAGGGGACAACACCAAGATTCGCATTTTCACCACGAACGTTGCCACGACTTATGGCATCCCTACTCTCTGGTCTGACCACCAGTACCGCAATGCAATGGTGACGCAGCCCATTGGTTACAACCAACCTCCTCACAAGAGCTACTTCCTCGGTGAACTGGAGGGCATCACCATGGCTCCTCCCACCAACACCATGACGGGACGTACCGAAGTGGCAAATGGGGGTACCATCACCACAACTGATGCCCACCTTATCGTATGTGAGACAAATGATACCAAAGTGAGCATCCAAGAGGGAGCTAAACCTTATATGGTGACTTTCAATGTACCTTCATGGGTACAGGGCAACGCTGCCAGCAACACCTCAGCAAAGCCTGCTCCCACTTATCAATATTACACCTGTGAAGTGACGGGAGGAGGATTGGCTGGTGCCGCTCGCCTCGTGAAACAGGGTGACGGCATCTTGACCTTGCCCAATGCCGTGATGAAACATACCGGCAACACAGATATCTGGGCAGGTACGCTGAACTTTGACGGCACTTTGGAAAGCTCTCCTTTGTGGCTCAATCGCTTTGCAGAACTGAATTCCAAGGATGGTCAGTTCTTGGGTGGTATCAAGGCAGACTATGCCTCCGTTATTCGTCCAGGTGGCGAGAACACTGTGGGCAAGATCACCACCACCACCTACACGATGGGCTTTGGTTCCCGTCTGGTGCTTGACCTCTATTCTGAGGGACTGAAGGCAGACCAAGTGATTGCCAACAAACTGAACATCGAGACCAAACTCAATGACCCTGTATGGATGAACTATGGTCCTCAATACTTGCAACCTGTCATTGAGGTGGTGGAACACTGCAAGGAAGGTGCCCAAACCCTCGAACCAGGCGAATACATCATTGGTCAGGTGGAAGAAGTGTCGGGCGCGCTCAACGACATCAAGATTGAGGGCGTGACTGACCATCGTGTTGCCCTTTCTGTCAACAACAAAAAACAGCTTGTGCTGACCATCAGTGCGGTACGTGCTGCCAACGAGATCGTATGGACAGGAACCCAATCCGCAACATGGGACTTTGCCAAGACGGAGAACTTCTATGTGGCAGACGATGCATCGAAGACTGCAGACATCTTCGTGAAAGGCGACGTGGTGAACTTCACCGATGAGGCTTCACTAACTAATATCGCCATCACCGAGAACCTTGACCCCAAGACATTCAAGGTGAATACTTCCAAGAACTACACTTTTTCTGGCAATGGTGCCATCACTTCAGGGGCCTTAGTGAAAGAAGGGACAGGTACGCTGACCATCTCCACAGAGAACTCCTATACTGATGGCAACTCTCTGAAGGGTGGCACTGTCGTGGTGTCCTCTCTTGCCAACGAGAATAAGGCAACGGGTAACCTCGGTGCTGTGACCACTGCTGCGGGTAAGTTCACCCTGGAGAATGGAGCTGTGATACAGACAGCAGCTAACGTCACCAATGGTTCTCCCATCCAATTTGTGGGAGAACAAGGAGGCGTCATCCATGCTGATGCCAACAAGGACTTCATCCAGAACAAGACACTCTCTGGCACTCTCCTCACCAAAAAGGGAGCAGGATGGCTGAAGACCTACGCCAGTGGAAGCAATCTCGACAGAGCCATCATCGTGGCTGGTGCTATCGACAACTTCACGGGCATTGCAGCCAAAGTCGTGGAGTTCCAAGGTGGTACCCTCATTGATGAGGTGGGCACCAACAACGAACTGACGATACAGAAAGGAAAGAAAGGCACTTGGAACACTGCCAATCGCGCAAGTTACACCAATAAAATTACAGGTGAAGGAACGCTTGACATCTATTGCGCAGGAGAACAAGGTAATGGTTGGGTGGCAACACGCACCAACCTCAGTCTGAACCTCTCTGCCTTCAAAGGCACCATCGTTCCCCATGCCACCATTACAGCAGATGGACGCTTCACGCTCGACACCAGCAATGGCTCCGAGAACAGCACTTTCAACATCCCCGAGGGTGTTGATGTGCAGAACTCTGGCAAGACGTTCCGTATCGGTAAACTGACAGGTAAGGGAAGCTTAGGAGGCTTCTGTGCCTTCCGTAATGGTGTCGCAGAACAAACCAACACATGGCAGGTGGGCAATGATGACAACTTCAAGTTTGAAGGCATCTTCACCAGCAAGGATAACTTCACGAAAGTGGGCACAGGCGAGATGACTGTCACAGGTGCATGGACCAGTACAGGTGCTGTCAATGTTTCCGCAGGTGGCATCCGCTTAGGTGCAGGTAGTTCCCTCGGTACTGGAGCCTTGACCATTGCCAAAGATGCCTCGTTGACAGGTGTGAGTGATGCGAAGGTGGCACTTGCCAATAGCAGCATCACCATCAATGGCACTGTTCAGCCAGGTGAATCTGCCACTGCCACATCTGGCTACATCAACTTCGGAGGCAAGAATGTCACCATCAGCAAGACAGCTACCGTGACAATTGGCATTCGTAAGACTGCGACGGAGTATTCCATCAACAACTCTTACCTCAAGAACATTGGCACTCTCAAACTGGCAGCAGGCACCACCATCAGTGCTGTCATTGCTGACAGGAACATTGAGAAGCTCACTACTGACGAAGCGGTGGCAGACTCCTTCTATGTATGGACAGACGTGCAGAAGGTGGACATGGCAGGTGAACTTAACTTTGACCTGCCTCAATTGCTTCCTTATAACTACTGGGACACCAGCCGCATCAGTGAGGGCATCCTCTATGTACGGTGCGATGCTGCCAAGTACCAAGAGTACCTGACAGGCATCGAATCCATTCCTGCCACAGAGACAGTCACCGTAGAGGTCATCAGTCCTAATGGCACCACTGTCACGACATTCACCTGTCCTATGGGTAGCGTGAAAGCATCCTTTGCCAAAGCTGCACTTCCCCAAGGTATCTATCTATTGCGCATCCAAAGCAAGACAGGGAAGAAGGCGACACTGAAACTGAGAAAATAAACTATATAACTATATGAAGACAGATATTGAAATCGCACGTGAATGTACATTGAGTCCTATCGAGGACATTGCACAATACATTCAGATTCCTACCGATGAACTGGAGCACTATGGCAAGTACATCGCCAAAGTGCCAATCCACCTCATCAATGAGAAGAAGGTGGCGAAGAGCAACCTCATCTTGGTCACTGCCATCACTCCCACGAAGGCAGGCATTGGTAAAACCACGGTCAGCATCGGGCTTTCCCTTGGATTGAACAAGTTGGGAAAGAAAGCGGTGTGTGCCTTGCGTGAGCCCTCGCTGGGTCCTTGCTTCGGAGTGAAGGGAGGTGCAGCAGGAGGAGGCTATGCACAGGTGTTGCCTATGGAGAAAATCAATCTCCACTTCACAGGTGACTTCCATGCCGTCACTACTGCCAACAACATGATTGCTGCCCTGCTGGACAACTACATCTACCAGCATCGCGATGATGGTTTTGCCCTCAAGGAAGTGTTGTGGAAGCGTGTGCTGGACGTGAATGACCGCAGTTTGCGCAATATTGTGACGGGATTGGGACCCAAGACAGATGGCATCCCTGCTGAGACGGGATTTGACATCACACCTGCTTCGGAAATCATGGCGATTCTTTGTCTTGCCAAAGACCTCGATGACTTGCGCAGACGCATCGACAACATCCTTTTGGGTATCAAGATGGATGACAGCCCCTTCTATCTGAAGGATATGGGGGTGGGTGATTCCATCTGTGTCCTGCTTATGGATGCCATCAAGCCTAACCTCGTGCAGACAACCGAGCAGACTCCAGGCTTCGTACATGGAGGTCCTTTTGCCAATATCGCCCATGGTTGCAACACCCTCCTTGCCACACGCATGGCAATGACCTTCGCTGATTACGTGGTGACAGAGGCTGGTTTCGGTGCTGACCTCGGAGCAGAGAAGTTCTTCGACATCAAGTGTCGCAAGAGTGGACTCCAGCCCAAACTCACCGTCATCGTTGCCACGACACAGGGACTCAAGATGCACGGAGGTGTGCCAGTGGAAAATATCAAGGAACCGAACATGGAAGGACTTACCAAGGGCTTTGACAACTTGGATCGCCATATCCGCAACTTGAAAGGATTCGGACAGAGCGTGGTGGTTGCCTTCAATCGCTTCGATACCGATACCACAGAGGAGATCGAACTCGTACGTCAGCATTGCAAGAGCATTGGCGTGGGATTCGCCATCAACAATGCCTTCCACGAAGGAGGTGAAGGAGCCAAGGAGTTGGCACAGTTGGTGGTGGACACCATAGAGCAGCAGCCCTCGCATCCACTCACCTACACGTATGCAGACAGTGACTGCATCAAGACGAAGGTGGAGAAGGTGTGTCGCAAGATTTATGGAGCCTCCAGTGTCACGTACGGCAAGACAGCAGAGGCTGCGTTACTGCGCATCCAGAAGTTGGGACTCGAACACTACCCTGTCTGCATCGCCAAGACACAGTTCTCGTTCTCAGCAGACAAGAAGCTGTATGGCAGTCCTCGGGACTTCAGCATCAAAATCCGCGATTTCGTCATCAACACAGGCGCAGAAATGATTGTCGCCATCGCAGGTGACATCATGCGAATGCCAGGACTGGCGAAGTCACCGCAAGCGGAACGCATCACCATCACAAACGGATTGATTGAAGGGCTGTCATAACAGCCCTTTTTCTTTGTCACACAGAAACCACAGAAAGCACGGAAATTTTTTTTGAACACAAATGACACGAATTAACACGAATAATAGATAGTACGCCGAACTAAAGATTCGTTTGATTCGAGAGATTCGTGTTCGTTTCTATCGCACACCGCGTCAGCCTTTCTGTGCTTTCTGTGGTTTCTGTGGTTTCTGTGGTTTCTGTGTGAAATAAAAAGAGTCTTCTGTGTGAGGACACAAAAAAGGATGGAGCCGTGGGCTCCATCCTTTTTCATATAGAATTGTTAGTTCTGTCAGATTACTGGATTACAACACCTGCTGCGTTGTACTTCACACCGTTCTTCACGATCACGATCTGACCGTCGATGAAGTACTTGCCATCCTTAACAGCTGCATCTTCTGCTACCTCGTTGATAGCGTCAGCTTCGCCAACCACGTGCTTATAAACACCGTAAACCTTAGCAGTAAGTGGGAAGTCTTCTGTACCCCAAAGAGCAATCAGCGTTGCCTCCTTCAGGAATGTCTTACCATCCTGCTCGTAAGTAGCTTCGTCAGAACCGAATTTCTCAGAGAGGTCGAATTCAATAACAGTAGTACCATCTTCTACGTCCTTAACATCCTCTTGCTTACCCCAGAATGCTTTACTCCAACCCTTCTTCACAGCCTGAGCGAAGTAAACGTAGATCTTGTCACAACCTGTTACGTCAATGTCAGTCATCTTGAATCCACCCTGAATCTGACCAGAAGCTGTGTAAACGGTGTATGCAGTACCTTCGTACTCACCATCAGATACAGCAGCTGTAGCGAAACCAGCACTAGTATATGCCTCCTGAGACAATGGAATCTCAACAAAGTCGTCAGTGAGCTCTGGCATCTTCACATATGAATATTTGAGAGCATCGATAGCATCTTTGATAGCCTTAGTTGCGGCAGAGAGAGACTCCTTAGTTGGCTTTGGATCACCTTCAGCAGGAGCAAGAGCCTTCTTACCAGCAGCAACAGCGTCGGCAAGAGCCTTCACGAGATCTGCTGGATAGCCTTCAGTGTCAAAAATCTTACCCTCGTGAGCAGCCTCGTTGAGTGCGAGAGTCTCAGCCCAGAGTGTTGCAGCGTCAGCAGTCTTGGTAGCTTCGTTAACAGCATCAACAGCATCCTTAGCGATCTTCACTACGAAGTTGTCGAAGCGGTAGTTACCACCAGCCTCAGTACCGAGGTTGAATGCGATAGAACGCAAGTCAGCAGGAATCTTACCTACGAACTCGAAGTGCTGCCACTCACTTGATGGAGTGATAGAACCGATACAGTCGTTGCTAATCCACTCACCTGGCTCGTTATGAGTCTGAGAAGCAATTTCAGAAACGTTAGTAGCCTTGTAGTCGAACTCTACGAGAGTAACAGTACCCTTTGGAAGAGCCTTAGAAAGGCGGATCCAGAGTTGAGAATCCCAAGAGTTACCCTTGAACTTAGTTTCGTCAGCTGGATCTGGAGCAAACTTACTAACTTGGAGGAAGAGACCCTTAGGCTCAGCTTCATCCTTAGCATTCTTCTTCAAATCAACAGCCTCAAGACGGATGATTTCAGGATCCATTTCGTCATAAATATAGTTACCAGTAGGCTGACCATCCTTAACTTCGTCGTGACCCTTCTGGATCTTACCGATGAATGAACTCATATCGTCACCTTCGAGGTTACCGTTGATAACAAGGTTGTCATCAGCCCAGTCAACGTCTTCCTTCGTAATAGGTGGTTCGACAGTAACAACAACTTCATCGAAGTAGTAAGTAATGTTAGATGCACCAGTATTACCAAGGTCGAGAGAGAAGCAGTTTGTCTTAGCAGAATTACCAGTTGCTGGAACAGTGAATGAACCAGTGTAAGGAGCCCAGTCTGTTGTGAACTTAATTTCTGGGATACCACCACCAAGGTAACCACCAGGACCTTGCTGTGCCTGAGAACCTGCGTTATGAGCTTCAGAAGCCTTCACCTTCATGGTGACAGTAATCTCAGTACCTGCTGGCAATGTAGTTTCCTTGTCGTCAACCAAGTAAATGAATACCTGAGATTCCCATGTGTTAGTAACACCTGACTTAGAGACATATTCGATATAGTCGCCTTCTGTGCCATCACCCTTGATGTAACGAGCAGACTTGTCACCAGCTTCAGCAGTGTAACCTGGCTCACCACGGCTAATGAGTTGGATACCCTGAGCGGCAAGATCCTGATACCACTGTTCAGTCTCTGCAAGCACTGGCTCCTTATAATCAACTGGGTGGAGAACAAATTCAAGGCTATCGAAATCGTAAGTGATTGCCTCAGCATCGTTAGCGAGGTTCAGCACATAAGTGTTCTGATTAGTTGGTTCTACAGTAACTGTCTGCTTTACCCATTCTGTAGTGAATGGCATCTTTGGAGCAGCAGCATTGGTGTAACCATCACCCTTATTGCTGGTGTGGAGCTGACCGTCAGCTGTAACAGCCTTAGAAGCCTTCACATACATAGTGATATCTACAGCCTTGCCAGCCAAAGATGCTGGGATAGAGAAGAATACCTGGCTTGCCCATGGATTAGCAGGATTAGCCTTAGAAACAACTTCTGCATAGCCAGCTTCTGGACCTTCACCAGATACGTACTTAGCAGCCGGGAAGTCATAAGCCTTACCATCTTCATATTCCTTAGTAGGATCCTTAGCAACAATTACGTTGTTAACAAACCAGTCTTCCTCATCAATTCTCTGGATTTTCACATCGTCGAATCTGTATGTGTGAGAAGGCTTGTCACCATTTGTATCACAAAGGTTCAGCACGAAATAAGAAATCTCACCATCTGCAATGGCATGACCATCACGTCCTGCAGCAGGTTCCCAGTTAGGTGCATTCTTTGGATATTCAAAAATAATTTCGCAGTCATTCCATTCATTAGCCTTGAATTTAGCCTGCTTGTTGAACTCGCCAGCATAGCCGGTACCATCCTTAGCCCAATGAGCCTGAGCAGCTGCACTGAATTCAGCATCAGCCCAAATCTTAGCAGTGAACCTTACTTTCTTGCTAACGATACGAGCATCCAGTGGAATATAAATAAATGCCTGAGTGTCCCAAGCGTTGGCTGCAGAAGCCTTTGATACGATTTCATAGAAACCATTTTCCTTAGCCTCGTCACCTTCACCTACAGTTTCAGTCTTCCAACCATTACTTACAGAAGTACCGTTTTCAGTGATAGGAGTTACAAAGAACCATTCGTCCTTATCTGCCTTTTCAAAAGAAACATCATCTATTCTGAATGTAATAGATGCCTCAGAAACGTCCGTATCAGAAAGGTTCAATACATAGTTCTGAACACCTTCCTCGCTAATTGTAACGAAAGTAGTTATTTCTTTCCAAGTATCCTTAGCGAAGGCAACCTTTGGAGCAGCGTTAGGAGTCCAAGAACCTGCTTCCTTATGAACCTGAGCCTCTGCATTAAAATCTGCACTTGCCCAAACCTTCATATTGATAGCCATCTTCGTACCCTTTGCACGCAAATCTTCTGGAATCTGCATGAAGAACTGGCAGTCATAGTTACGAACAGGCTTGTCATTAGACTTCACCTCAATGTAACCATTACCCATGTCGTCAACCTCGTAGCGGGCTGCTGCGATTTCTGGTTGAGTCTTCTCATAACGAATAGTTCCGTCCTTATACTTAACAGGAGACTGTTCCCATGCCATCTGAGATGGCTTCTTACCATCATCATCGCCAGGAACATACTCTTCTGTGAAGTCCTCATAGTCCTTACCAACAAACTTAGCAGGATCGAACCATGCTTCTGGCTCTGGCAACATCTTGATTGAAGAAAGCTTAGCAATATACCAGTTACCAGCATCCTTCACATTCTTAATACCATATTTCAGAGTACCGTCAGTAACCTCAACATTCTTGAATTTGAAGACGTTTACTTGATCCTTACCTACACCACCTCTATCGACGATAGGAAGGTTCTTTTCTTTTGCATTAGCAAATCCTACAGAAAGTCCATCTCCTGTTGGGCATTCGAAACCACGACCAGAAGTGTATGAACCAGCCACTTCAATTGTAACATTGTACTTACCATTCTTCAAACCATCAATTGTCTGAGTCATCACGTCGCCAGCAGCGATTGAACCACCGTTATAGCGCTCAGCCATACCAAGTGCGCCATATGTACCTGATGCACCTTCCCATTTCATAGGAACAGAAATGGCAACAAGTTCATCACCAACCTTGTAATTTTCCTTCAACCATGCTGCATAATCCTTCTCATACTGAGCATAGTCATTTTGGTACTGCGTCATTGCTTCCTGATACGTAGCATAGTCAGCCGCAGAAACGGCAATCCACACGTTCTGAGCCTCAGAAGCCTCAGACATGTAGAGCTTCGTGTCATTCTTGGAAGGAACAACAGACAGGAAACCGGCAACGTTTTTGTTACCAAACTTGAAAGTACCATCATCTGCGATAGTAACAGTCCATTGGGCATCACCTGCACGACCTGCACCGTCAACCCAAATCTGGTCAACACCTTGACAGTCCATAGAGTTTCCTCCCTTGGCTTCATTTTTAAAGGTGTAAGTCTGACCATCAGCATTGAGGGTCATGTTTACTTTGTAACCCTTTGCCGCATCGATGGAGGCACGAGTACCCCAATCGTTGGCACCAATGAGGAAACCCTTGGCTCCCACATTGTAGAGATACTGCTCTACGGTACCATCTGTAACAAGAGCAGATGCTTTTGGTGCAGCTGGAAGATCTGGAGCCTTCGGTGCATCATCAGCTTTCGCTGACACTACGCTCACCAACATGAGCATAAGCGCCAATAAAGATTTTGTAATCTTTTCCATAAGCGAATTGTTTAAGTTAATAAAAAATGTTGATTAAAAATGTTTATAAAAACGTTATTTGGTAATTTCTTTAGTTTTAGTTTAGTTTTGGTTGTCTCTTACATATATATAAATAATGTGTAAAAAGATTAGTAACTAAGTTGTTTACTCCCCATGGCAGCGGCATACAAACGCACACATGCCAATTCGGCGGTAAAGTTACGGCAAATTATCTTTACGACCTTGCATTTTTGAAACTTTTTTTATTGTTTTTGATACTTTTTATCTTTTTTTTACAATTTCGGGGCATTTTGGAAACAAAATGGGTGGGAGTGAGCACATCAATAAAACGAAAATTAAAAGGCAACAGTGAGGACATATCCTTTGTCGGGATGTTCCTCTGTGTGGAGGGACACATTATTATATTTAGAGAGAAGGTTGGGGAGATCATCGTCAATGCCGCGCCCCGTGAGTTTGACAATGGCTTCCTTCTGTGTCCAAAGCCGTGTGAAGGGAATCTGAGGGTCGGGAGCGGAGGACACCTGAGCAAATTCCTCGGGAGAGAGGACATGACGAGCCAGGGATTCGCTGTAGCGCCCGATGCACTCGACGTCAATGCCTATAGGCTGCGAGGAGACAGCACAGGCAATGGCATTTTTGCAATGGGAAAGGTTGAAAAAGAGTTGAGAGTTGAGAGTTGAGAGTTGAGAGTTAAAAAACAATTCGGGTTTGCCGTGCTCGCCTATGGTAAAGGAGGGTTGTTCTGTGATGCCATAGACTTCGCGGAGGGCTTGGCAGAGCAGCAAATAAGAGCAGGCGCACTCTTTGCGCCCCTGCTCATGCTTGAAGCGCAGGGCTTTCTGGCGACGCCATTCGGGAAGGGCTGCAATGGCTGCTTCCAATTCTTCCGAAGAAATGGAGGCAAGGTCTTCTCTTACGAATATTTTATAGTCGCTCGCCACAGTGTTTGCAGTAGTTGGCTTTGAGATCTGTTTTCTCGTTGCAACGGGGACAGCGTCCATTCTTGCCTTTGCGCTTGGTTTCGTCAATCATGGTGGCTGACACGATACCGGTGGGCACAGCGATGATGGTGTAACCGAGTATCATGACGAGGCTGGAGAGGAGGCGTCCCACAATGGTGACGGGGGTAATGTCACCATATCCCACTGTGGTGAGGGTGACAATTGCCCAGTAGATGCTGGTGCCGATGTCGGTGAACTGGGTGCCTGGCTGTCCTCCCTCGACAATGAACATGAGGGTGCCGAGGATGGTGACAAGAATAAGCACGAAGAGGAAATAGACGAGTATCTTGCGGAGACTCAAACGAATGCTCTGGAGGAGCAGATAACCTTCGTTGATGAAGGAGAAAAGTTTGAGTACACGGAAGATACGAAGGAGTCGGAAGATTCGCAAAATGAAGAAGTAACGTGCGGAGGAAAGGTAAGGAATAAAGGAGAGATAGAGGGGCAAAGTTGCCACAAGATCTATGATGCCGAAGAAACTGAAGGCGTAGTCCTTGGGACGCGGCGAACAGTAGAGTCGGAGAATGTACTCGATAGTGAAGAAGAAGGTGAGGATATACTCCATGACGGTGAGCACATCCTTGAAACGCCCCATGACTGCAGGCTTGGTTTCGACGAATGCGACAACGAGGCTAAGGATGATGGCAATCATGACAGAGATGTCAAATGCCTTGCCTGCCTTGGTGTCGGAATTGAACACAATATTATAGAGGCGTTCTTTGTCTTTAAGTAGTGCTATCAACTTTTTCATGATGCAAAGTTACGAATAAGCGAGAGAAAAACCAAATTTATTTGAGTTTTTCCGAGCATGAGTAACTTCGGCGAAGCCAACGTTAGTAAAAAGCCCCTTCTTTTGCACATCTTTTTTTGTGGTGTGCAGTTTTCTTGAGTGTTTTTTACACACAATGAGAAACGATGTGTAAAATGCTCATTTTTACGTGTTTTTTATTTGTCTGAACCGTGAAAAGTTCGTAATTTTGACCTCGAAATGTGGCACATCTCTGATAGAGTGTG
>JBGUGM010000305.1:0-12646 GCA_045111535.1 Bacteroidaceae bacterium | reverse complement strand
CGTCCAGAGACGGCTCAGGGTATCTTCGTAAACTACCTGAACGTGCAGAAGACTGGTCGTATGAAAGTGCCATTCGGTATCGCACAGATTGGTAAGGCTTTCCGTAACGAGATTGTGGCTCGTCAGTTCATCTTCCGTATGCGTGAATTTGAGCAGATGGAGATGCAGTTCTTCGTAAAGCCAGGCACTGAGTTGCAGTGGTTTGAGGAGTGGAAGAAGCGTCGTATGGCTTGGCATCAGGCACTCGGCTTCGGTGCTGAGAACTACCGCTTCCACGACCACGACAAGCTGGCACACTATGCCAATGCTGCTACTGACGTGGAATTCAAGATGCCGTTCGGTTTCAAGGAAGTGGAGGGTATTCACTCTCGTACAAACTTCGACTTGAGTCAGCACGCTAAATACTCAGGCAAGAAAATTGAATACTTCGACCCAGAGGACAACACCTCTTACACTCCATACGTGATTGAGACTTCTATTGGTGTGGATCGCATGTTCCTGTCTGTGATGTGCCACAGTTACTGCGAGGAGCAACTCGAAGGTGGTGATACCCGTGTGGTGCTGCGTCTGCCTGCTGCATTGGCTCCTATCAAGTTGGCTGTATTCCCATTGACTAAGAAGGATGGTCTGCCAGAGAAGGCTCGTGAGATTATTGACGGACTCAAGTTCCACTTCAACTGCAAGTATGAGGAGAAAGACCAGATTGGTAAGCGTTACCGTCGTCAGGATGCCATCGGTACACCTTTCTGTGTGACGGTGGATAACCAGACATTGGAAGACAACACCGTGACACTCCGCTACCGCGACACGATGAAGCAGGAGCGTGTGAACATTGCTGACCTCCGTGGCATCATCGAAGACCAAGTGACCATCACAAGCCTCTTAAAGAACTTGAAGTAGCCAGCCCATGCGCTGGGCGCTTTTGCCATTCGGACAATGAAAAGAATTGTATACATATTATCTCTGTTCGCCATCATCCTCTCCTCTTGCAGCGAGAAGGATGAGGTGGGCGAGTATGATAACTGGCGGGCAAGGAATCAGCATTATGTGGATTCCATCGCTGCCCTTGCCGATGCAGGAAGCAATGGTTGGACGAAAATCATTGCTTACAACCTCATGACAAAGGAGGAACGTCCCGACCTGAACAACAACTACTACATCTACGTGCAGAAGTTGGAGGACGGTACAGGCGAAAGGCATCCCGAGCAGAATGACTCCGTACGTGTTCATTACATCGGGCGTCTGATTCCCTCCATGTCATATCCACAGGGTAATGTTTTCGACAAGAGTTACAGCACTTACACCTTCAACGAGGAGACAGACGTGCCTAAACTCATGGCTGCAGGCAACGACATCATCACAGGCTTTGCCACTGCCATAATGAACATGGTGGAGGGTGACCGCTGGAAGGTGGTGATTCCTTACTATCTGGGCTATAACCCAGACGTGAATCCTTCCAGTTCAATTCCTGACTACTCTGCCCTCATCTTCGACATCAAACTGGTACGCATCTACAAGTATCATATCGATACCGACACCACGTGGCACTAACCAGCCCACCAGCCCATGCGCTGGGCGACTTGTCCATTCGGCAGGTTAGCATATAAATACAAAGAGAGCATCCAACGTACGATGGATGCTCTCCTTTTTTATATTCCTTTGAGTTTACTTTACGTTACCTACTTTGATGAGGTACTCTGCAATCTGCACAGCATTCAGGGCAGCACCCTTCTTGATTTGGTCGCCTGAAAGCCAGAAAGTAAGACCGTTCTCGTTAGCAAGGTCTTTGCGGACACGACCTACATACACATCATCCTTACCTGCTGTGAAAAGTGGCATAGGATACTTCTGATTCTTGGGGTCGTCAATCAGCGTCACACCATCAGCAGCAGCGATGGCTTTCTGTGCATCTTCCACAGAGATAGGCTTCTCTGTCTCCACCCACACTGCCTCTGAGTGAGCACGGAGAGATGAGATACGTACACACATCGCAGAGCACTTGGCATCGGTGTGCATAATCTTGCGTGTCTCGTTAAACATCTTCATCTCCTCCTTCGTATAACCATTATCCTGGAACACATCAATCTGAGGAATCACGTTGTATGCCAACTGATAAGCGAACTTGTTCACGGTAGGCTCCTTGCCTTCCACCAGTTCCTTGTACTGCTGCTGCAATTCTGCCATCGCAGCGGCACCAGCACCCGAAGCACTTTGGTAACTTGCCACGTGGATGCGCTGGATGTGGCTCAACTTCTCAATGGGTTGAAGCACCACCACCATCATAATCGTTGTGCAGTTAGGGTTGGCAATGATGCCACGAGGGCGGTTCAAGGCATCCTCTGCATTGCATTCAGGCACCACCAATGGCACATCATCTTCCATACGGAAAGCGCTGGAGTTGTCAATCATCACGGCACCAAACTTCGTGATGTCCTCGGCAAACTCCTTCGAGGTGCCAGCACCAGCCGATGTAAAGGCGATGTCCACACCCTTGAAGTCGTCACCGTGTTTCAGCAACTGCACTTCATACTCCTTGCCACGGAAAGTATATTTTCTTCCGGCACTACGAGTTGAGCCAAAAAGCACGAGTTCGTCAATTGGGAAATTTCTCTCATCAAGAACACGAAGGAATTCCTGTCCTACGGCACCACTGGCACCGACGATTGCTACTTTCATCTTATTACCTTATTTATTGAAAATCTTACTCTTTTGTCAAAAACGGTGCAAAGGTAAGGAAAAAAAGTGAAAAGTGAAAAGTGAAAAGTGAAAAATCTAATTTACTTGCCATCCGGATTGTTGGTAACTCATATTTTTCACTTTTCACTTTTCACTTTTCACTTAAAAACACTACCTTTGCAAAAATTTTCATTTTGGACGCAATTACCACATATCTGCCCATCACCGACCCGACCTGGATTTTCTTCCTCGTGCTCTGCGTGATATTGTTTGCTCCCATGATATTCAGCAAACTACGCATTCCGCATCTCATCGGAATGATTTTGGCAGGTGTGCTGATAGGCGAACATGGCTTCAATCTCTTGGCAAGAGATGCCTCGTTCGAACTCTTCGGCAAGGTGGGCATCTACTACATTATGTTCTTGGCAGGTCTGGAGATGGACTTGCAAAACTTGAAACAAAACCGCAACAAGGGCTTCATCTTTGGTTTCATCACCACCGTGATTCCCTTCGGATTTGGTTTCTTAGCAGGTTATTACTTCCTCGATTACAGCATTCCCGCCTCTCTGCTCCTGGCATGCATCTTTGCCTCCCACACGTTGGTGGCATACCCCATCGTGGGACGTTACGGACTGAGCAAGTCACCAGCCGTAACCATCTCCATTGCTGCCACGATGGTGGCACTGCTCTCTGCCCTGCTCTTCTTGGCAGGTATCTCAGGCACCATAAAAGGAACAGGTGGTTTCTGGTTCTGGACATTCTTCGCCTTGAAGTTCGCCCTCTTCATCTTCGGCATGTTCTTCCTGATGCCACGCCTCATCCGTGCCTTCTTCCGCAAGTTCAGCGAACCCGTCATCCAGTTCACCTTCACGTTGGCGGTGGTGTTCCTCGCTGCTGCCACTGCCGAGTTCTGCGGATTGGAGGGCATCTTCGGAGCCTTCTTGGCAGGTTTGGTGCTCAACCGCTTCGTGCCCAACACCTCACCGCTGATGCTGCGTATCGAGTTCATCGGCAACGCCCTCTTCATCCCCTACTTCCTGATTGGCGTAGGTATGCTGGTCAATGTCGCCCCGATGTTCCGCGAGGGCAAAGCCGCTGTGGTGGTGCTCATCATGGTGGTGGCAGGCACCCTCTCCAAATACCTGGCTGCATACATCAGCCGTAAACTCTTCCGCATGACCAGAGCCGAAGGCGTAATGATGTTCGGTCTTACCGAGGCTCACGCCGCAGGCGCCTTGGCGATGGTCATGGTGGGAGTCAACCTCGAAGTGTCCTCTGGCGAACCCCTGATGAACAATGCCGTGCTGGATGGTGTCGTGATGATGATTCTCATCTCCTGCATCATCTCCTCCATCGCCACCGACCAAGCCGCCAAGAAACTCAAGATGCGGGGTGACGAGGCAACCACCAAGCAACGACGAGACAGTACTGCCCTCGACGATGAGAAGATACTCATTCCTATCAACGAGCCCAGCAATATCCGCACCCTGATGTCCACTGCCTTCATGATGCGCAACCGTCAACTGAATCGTGGACTCATCTGCCTCAACATCATCAACGATGCCGACATGAGCGACAAGACACAGGCACATAGCCGTGAGTGCTTGGAGATGGCAACGCGACTAGCTTCCTCTGCCGACGTGCCCATGCAGACACAGACACGTTTGGCAGTCAACTTCGTCACAGCCACCATCCATGCCCTGCGCGAGAACGATGCCAGTGAGTTGCTCATCGGCTTGCATCGCAAACGCCACGAAGGGGACTCCTTCCTCGGACTCTTTGCCCAGGGGCTGCTCGACAATATGTCACGCCAACTCATCATCGTCGACATGCACATCCCTGCCAACACCATCCGCAAGATTATCGTGGCTGTACCTGAAAAGGCAGAATACGAAAAAGGATTCTACCGCTGGATTAACCGTATTGCCCGTATGGCAGAAGACCTCGGATGCCAAATGGATTTCTATGCCACCGAGGCAACAGGCAACCTCATCATGCGCTATATGCGTGACCGCCATAAGAGTGTGCGCGACGACTACGAACTGCTCTACTCATGGAACGACTTCCCAGCCCTCCGCCACGAACTCAACCCCGACCATCTGCTCGTGGTGGTTTCAGCCCGCAAGGGAAGCATCTCCTACCAGAGTTCCTTCGCCAAACTCCCCCACCAACTCCAAACCGACTTTGCCGACACCAGCCTCATGCTCATCTACCCCGACCAGCAGGAGGAGAACAACGAGATACACGCATTCGCCGATCCACACCACTACGACACCAAGTCGGGTAGCACCCGCGTCGGCAGATGGCTCAGCAAGTGGATAGGTGAGATGGGATGAGGCAAAGAATCGATTCAGTATCGATTCTGAAGACTCACGTAAAAAAAACTACATAAGCCCTATTTATCAACAATGATAACTCTCCAAAACATCACCAAGTCCTTCGGCACCCTTCAGGTGCTCAAAGGTATTGACCTCCACATCGACAAAGGCGAAGTGGTCAGCATCGTAGGTCCCTCTGGAGCAGGTAAGACCACCCTCCTCCAAATCATGGGCACCCTCGACACCCCCGACACAGGCTCAGTCGTGGTGGACGGCATCGATGTGACCCGTCTGAAAGACAAGGACATCGCCAAGTTCCGCAATCAGCACCTCGGCTTCGTCTTCCAGTTCCACCAACTCCTGCCCGAGTTCACGGCACTGGAGAACGTCTGCATTCCTGCCCTCATCGCAGGCAAGAACAAGAAGCAGACCGAAGCACGTGCCAAGGAACTGCTCGACTACCTCAACCTCAGCGACCGCATCCACCACAAACCTGCCGAACTCTCTGGAGGAGAGAAGCAACGTGTGGCAGTGGCACGTGCCCTCATCAACAATCCCTCCATCATCCTTGCCGACGAGCCCTCAGGCTCACTCGACTCCAAGCACAAGGCAGAACTGCACCAACTCTTCTTCGACCTGCGCGACAAGTTCGGACAGACCTTCGTCATCGTCACCCACGACGAGACCCTCTCACAAATCACAGACAGAACCATTCACATCAAAGACGGACTCATAGAGTATGACAATGGACAGCAGACCACAGACAACGGACAGCAAGCCGAAGATAACCCTGCAACTGGGCAAGAGGAATCAACTGAAAGTCTTGCGTGAGAAAGAGCACGGACTCTATCTCGAAGGGGGCGACATAGGCGACATCCTGTTGCCCAAACGCTATGTGCCCGAAGGTACCAAAGTGGGTGACATCCTCGATGTCTTCCTCTATCTCGACCAAGAGGAACGCCTCATCGCCACCACCGAGCATCCCCTCATCGAAGTGGGACAGTTCGCCTACCTCGAATGTACCTGGACCAACGAATACGGTGCCTACCTCAACTGGGGCTTGATGAAAGACCTCTTCTGTCCCTTCCGCGAACAGAAAGTGCGTATGCAACGAGGCAAACGCTACCAAGTCTATTGCTACATCGACGACAAAACCTACCGCATCGTCTGCTCCAGCAAGATAGAAAAGTTCCAGAAAGCGATTTCTGGAAAGACAACGGACAAAGGCTACGGGTCGGCGAGCGAGGCTCGGGAATACAGACCACAGACAACGGACAACTCCCCAGCCGACCGTCGTGTCTTGATTGGTGATTTCTCCACCCGTCTTTTCGAGCACCTCAAACTCTCCGAAAAGGGATTCACGCCCTATCATGACAAGTCGCCAGCCGAAGAAATCTACGCCATGTTTGGTGTCAGCAAGAAAGTGTTCAAGCAGGCCGTAGGCGATTTGCTCAAACGTGGACTCATCCAAATCAAGCCCGACGGCATAGAACTCACCATCCAAGGCAAAGCAACGGGAGTGGAGGAATAAAACGCTGAAAGACAATCACTTCCGCATAGGCTTGTAAAATTTTTGTGAAATCATTTTTCCACCCCCTCATCAAATGTGAATTTTTTGTGAAATCATTTTCTTGGTGTTTTGAAAGAGAAAGCGCTACCTTTGCAGCAAATTCAACAAAACATCAAAGCAATGAAAACAAAACGTATCACATGGGGGGCAATCCTTCTCTTTGGTGTCTCGACCCTCTGTCAGGGTCAAGGCATCACTTTTGTCGTGGATGAGAACCTGCCCGCCCCCGAGAAGGTCATCAAGATGTACGAAGAAAAGGACATCGCCTATACTATTATTAGTAAGAACGGCATCCCTCGGGAACAGCACCACGTGGTCAAGACCAGTTTTGAAGGGGAGCGCATGGGTTACATGGGCGAGGACAACTTCTTCAAATGTATGGTGCAGGCATATGCCGACCACCGCCCCGTCGTGCTCTCACCCGATGTGGTGTGAATCATCATCAGTCAAGGTTTTGCCCGTTATGTCAATGCCCATCCCGAAGAGATGCGCGACAAACTCGTCTTTCATCAAGGGAAGAAGGACATCATCGTGCTGTCCAAGACAGACATCCTGTCACCCGGTGCCGACTGGGAAGCCCTGCTGAATGGATTCTCCGCAGGCATCGCACAAAACACCCAAGGTGAGGTGGCAGACCTGATGACCTCCACCTTCACCACCACAGGCATGACCGAACGTATCGCCTCGCAAATCACGCTGATGGAGGCAGTCAAGACCTATTTCGGCTATTATGGCATCGTCATAGGCTGTGGCATCCCCCACATCACCCTCCAAGGCACACCCGACGACTGGCGGAAAGTGCGGGCAAAGGCACGGGGACTGGTCAAGTACGGCATGGCAGACTGGTTCCAAGCCCTCGACCCCATCCTTGCCGAATTTGTCAACGCCTCCGAAGGCAAGCCCGACCAAGACTTCTGGCAAGGCATTGTGAAGAAAAGACGGGTCAAGAAACTAAAGTTGTACAAGAATTGTGGCAGCACCATCTCAGGGACCACCAAATTAGATGGCTGGTTCCTGAAGTTCTTCCCCGATGAAAAGGGAAACACCAGCGAAGAAGTGTACTTCAATACCAACATGCCCACCGAGATGGTGCGTGTCCCCTTCACGCATCAGTATCCTAACGCCATAGGCACCGATGTGGTATTTGAAGTGCCCATGGAACTCTGGGCAGGAATAGTCGGTGTGGCAGAAGACCCCAAGACCTCTGCCCTCACTCCCAAAATAGGCTGGCTGGCACGCATGGCAGTCGAGAAAGAAGAGAAAGAAAAATAAAGGAATTCAAAAATCCAAAAATTCAAAAATTCACGTTTTAATTTTCTTTCTTAGGTTACATACACAGAAACACCCACAAAGCCATGAGCCTTGTGGGTGTTTGTTTGAAGTGTGATGTGCGGAGCACACTAATAATTATCTTTTTCTGTCCTATAAAGTCTTAAAATGACAGGTCCTTTTTTGTCATATTCGTGACGATAAGGTTGAGCTAAACCTCCGCCAGAACCAGACTCCACATATACACAGGGATCTGCTTCAGCAACATTATAAAGTCCTCCAATACCAGGCGTTCCATTCACAATGGAAAAATCAATTTCCTTCGTATTAATATAAGGCTTTCCTGCATCGGTACCTGTCGTCACCCACTTACAGGATACATGTCCACCTGTAACGACACATGAGTCTCTTTGGGTGATATCCACTTCGAAGTGAACATTGTAGGTGACGGTTGTTTTAGCATCAGTAAACTCATCATCCCGATTTTCCGAACCACTGGCAGTGACAGAAAGGCGATTTTCGGAAGCTGAAGCATTGCATTTAACACGTCCCCCCGGTAATAGCCATACAGCTGTAGGGCCGGGAAAATCGTCTTCTATGCCTACATATTTGTAGATACTTGCAGGTGCCGCTTCCTGTTCGATCTCAAGTTGAGCATAAGGCGAGCGAACTGCGATATCCGCTTCTTTGCCATGAATGATATAGGATGCCGATATATCGGTTTGACCACCTCCTCTTGCGAACAATTCATGATTCTCTGTACATTCGATAATAATCTTTTTCCCCTCCACTTGGAATCCGGTGTTTATCTGCGTTCCGTTCGTGAGACAATCCACTTCCTCCTTTCCTCCTTGCCATGGGAATTTTATTTTGGTGGGTGAGAGTTTTATATAAGGCTTGATGAGAAACTCCTGAGCCATTGACTTGATAGGGATAAGATAGTCGAGGGTCTTCAACACGGGCATCACCTTATAGTATCCTGGCTTGGTGATGGAAAGTGTTGTGTTGAAAGACTTTGGTGCTGTAGTTAAAGGGAAGAGCCGCTTGGTATGAAACTCCACCGTGGGGTTGTCCACATCTTCATACTGGTTGAACAATCCCGCGCCAATCTGTGATCCCCAGAACACCATTCGCTCATCCGTTTGTGTTGTGGTACTGATTTTCGTGTTGTCTTCGTTGATTTGGGCACTGAAGGCTGTAAATGTCGGGAACATCCACAAGGACTTGGAGCCGAAGGATAGATTCCCGTCGAAGAACGTTCGTTCGATGTTATCCTTGCCCCACAAACTGGACAAATATCCCTTGGCTTCAAAATCGATGGAATAAGGCGTGAAAGTGAAGTGACTGTCACGCAAGCTGTAGGCACCGTCGCCATTAGCCAATGCCGCAGCCGAGATGTTCACATTGCCTTCCAACTTAGGACCGCTATAGACATCCACGCCAAGATAGGCTGTGAAGATGGTGCTGAACCAGGAATTGGTGTAGATGCCTATATCCGACTTTGTGCCACATTGCACAAATCCGTTCCATCCAATGTTGACATCACCCACATCGATGAGTTCATTCGGCTGGGCGGGTTCCTGTTTCCGCTCATTGAAATTGAAACTCATCAGATACGGGTCATCGCTGTCAATGGTGAAAGACTGGCGAAGGCCGGTGCTCATCTCTGGCAGAGTAGCCTTGGCATAGAGTTCACCTTGATAGCGGATGAATCCTTTCGGTGCTGGTCTGACTTCGAACAGCGGGCAGAAGGCAGGGAATTTCAAACTCGTCATACCGTCAGGCAGCACGGGAATAGCCTCCTCACCACCAGTATTCACCTTCATGGTGACACCAGCAGAGACACTGAGGTCTTCAGCCAATAACGCTTTGATGAAAAAGTCGTCACCTCGTATCTGGTACACCATTCCCAATGCAATCTTGACTCCTAAATTGATGTCGAGGCTAATACTGCTCTCCTTGGAAGGATAGAACGTCAGGTGAGGCGACAAACTCGCATCGACAAGAGTCTTGGAGAATCCTCCAGCCGCCTTTCTATAAGGTAAGGTATTCATGCCCGCCACACGTCGCTGTGCATTTCCTGCATCATCGGCACTCACTTCCTCCACGCTGATGAACTGCACAAAAATGTCAGACATCTTCTCAAGAGGATCTGTCGTAATCTGATAGTGTCCGAATGGGACGCCATCAATATAATTCACGCCTGTAACCTTGCGTCCAATACCGCTATAGTTTTCATCATTGCTGGGATTATAAACAGGAGCATCGAAACTCACCAACACGTCACCCACCTCGGGCAAAAGATCTTCTGGTGTGATGCTATAGAGCCAAATGGTTCCATACTTGGCATCGTACATCTCAACATAGTCTGAAATGCCAACTTCATCCAGATTCTTCAACCGAGGATTAAGAATGATGTCAGGCTGTACAAAGCCCACCGAGTCGATAGCGGCAAGCGGAATGCGATAGATGCTGTCTGTCGTGACAACTTCCTGCACCACATACTCATCGTGTTCCACACCATCAAGATCCAAACGGGAATAGCGCATTTCCTCCACTTGGTCGTAGAAGAATCCGTTGAAGTCGCCGTCATTGCGATAGATGTAAAATGCCTCGCCGTCTTCTATCTCTTGTGCCTGAACCATGACACTTCCCGATAACATTAAAACAGCTGCCACCAGGAACCTCGTAAAATATAGTGTAGTGTGTTTCATCGCTTCATGAATTTATAAGTGGCGTCATTTACTTTTACAATATATATTCCGGCAGGTTGCGCGGCAAGAGAAACAACGGCAGTCTTTCCACTGCTTGCCTGCTGGGTGGAGAGCATTTTGCCGTCAAGAGAGTATAGTTCTATACGTGTACCTTCAGGAAGGCCATCAAAAGACATCATATCCTTACCCTGTCGGAAGATCACCTGATTGGGAGTTATTGACGAAGGATTGATGTCGGGCATATGCCCTTCATACGTGTAACGGACGATGTCAGAAAGTTTGTAGGAAGTCTGGACGGTATTGGTCGTGATCACCAGTTTGCCGTCATCAAAGGTGGTCTTTGGTTCCTCTGTTAGGTCGAAATAAACCTTCTCGCCACTTTTCTGCCAAACCACAAGGCGTTGAACTTCCTCTTGCGCATTCATTGCCAAAGTGGCGAAGAGGAAGAAAAGCATCATGGATAGTTTTCTCTTGTTCATAATGTTACTTTTTATTATTAATAATCGTTTAAATTATACGTAATCTCTCTTGTTTTTCTATCCGGTGGCAAAGATAAGCATAAAAAAGAGAAACACCTCTCTCAAATTCACAGAAAATGATTCTCAAATTCACAGAAAATGCAAAAAAATGGCTGCCAGAGGGAGAAAAAGGGTGAAAAGAGATGAAATTCACAAATTCAAAAATTCACCTTTTCCATGAAAAAGAGGGGGTCAACTGACCTCCTCTTGATGTGCTATAAAGCGTGTGTATGCTTTGCCGTACTTGGCAATGGACAAGTTTTCACTTGCCTTGGCGATGAAGGCTAAGGGGAAGAACACCCTGTGGAGCAGTTCTGCCGCACCTTCTGCCTCCCAACTTATCTTAATGGAAGCGGTGACATCCACCCTCGCACCCTTCAATTTCTCCAGTATCGATGCTGTGCGGGTTCCATACAGATGAAAGCACAGGTCTTGCAGTTCGATGTACCCTCTCGGGAAAATGCCGTTGATGACCTTGATGACTTGATAGAGATAATCCACATCATCAATGAGCACGTGGAAATCAGTTCCATCGAGCACGCTTGGAAATACATGCTTGAACTGCTGAAGAACATTTCTCAGCCGTCAGGCAATAAGACCGAAGGTCAAAAATAACAAAATAACAAAATAACATTTTTAACACGAAGAGGGGGGTCACTGACCTCCCTCATTCATTAGTGCTTTGGGATAATTTCAATCGTTCACCATATCCATTGAGGCGATGAAATCATTTATTCTCTTTCCTCTTTTTGCCACAAAGTCAAGTTGAAATTCAATCCACTTAAGATAATCATCCAAAGTCTTTGGCATCGGCATACTATCAAAGAGTTGTGTATCAAGCCCCAATTTCACGTTGTAATTTTCATCTACACAATCATGTAGGAGGAAGAAATCGATGTATCCTCTGAAATCCACAAAGAGTTTGAAGAAATCAACGTCTTTAGTCAATGCTGTGTCCAATGGGGTCGATTCTCCCATATAATTTCGTCTGCAAAGTAAATACTTTTCCCTCTTCCTGCCAAACAATTCCTGAGTTTTTTAAAGAAAGATATCAAGAAAGAGAAGATTTTACCATTTGACCATTTTACCGTTTGATTGGGGATACGGTTATTTTTCACCAAAAAAACGGCTTTTATGGTGAAAATTATCCTTTTTTCGGGTCTATTTACGTAAGTCTTTCGTATGCGTTGATGTCTTTACGGGCAACGCACACGTGTTCTTACGAAAGAGTCAAGCAAGCCTTTGTGGGAGTCTCAGGGTGGCGCGAACGGAAGTGCGGTATTGGAAGAGAAGGGAATATTGGGGGTGTGGGAATAGAGGTGCACCCACCATATTTAAGGGAGTGGTCAAACGGTAAAATAGTCAAATGGATTTAATTCCCCTTCTCAGCACCCCTTTAAGGTCTATTGGTGAGACCCAACGCGGAGAATGAGTAAGACCCTGCATTTGGTGTGAGTGAGATTATAAAGTATTTGGCTTTAGCACTAAAATCAATTTAGCGTTCTCACTCGATTCAATTTAGCGTTGGCACACAAACTGATTTAGCCTTGGCACTCAAATGAGTGAGAACGCTAAATTGAA
>JBGUGM010000304.1:0-14765 GCA_045111535.1 Bacteroidaceae bacterium | reverse complement strand
CCTTGTAGTTCTCGTCGAGGATTTCCTTCTTCATCACACCGTCACGAACGGTTGCCATCTGTGGGCGATGCTCTGGATTGACGATGGTGGCGATGATGGAACCGCCGAAAGCTGGACGAATCTGGTAGAGCTGGTCTTCGTAATGCTTGTCGACCATATTGCCCTCAGCATCCTTCACCTTCATGTCGAATGAGCCAATCTCCAACTGTGTGCAGTCAGCTGTCAGACCTGAATGGAGTGCAGAAGACACACGAGGGCCAAGGTCACGACCGATGACGGTAGCACCCAAAAGGCAAATCTGTGGTTGCTCTTCCTTGAAGAGGTTCACCACGGCAGAAGTATGTGGAAGAGAGGTGTAGGGGAACAGCTTCTCGTCGTCGAAGATGTGTACCTTGTCCACACCGTAAGGAATCACTTGCTTCTCAACACCATCGAGACCTGCGCCGATGAGAACGGCTTCCAGCTGCACACCGAGCTGGTTGGCGAGTTTGCGACCTTTGGTGCAAAGCTCCAAACTTACGTCAGCAACCTTGTTGCCTTCAAGTTCACAATATACAAATACGTTGTTCATATTTATCCGATGGTATTGCTTTCCATGAGTTCAACAATCAGGCTCTCCACATCTGCATCTGAAGATGTGAGGGTCTTGTTTTCTTTCGCTTTGAAGACAATGCTCTTCACGGCTTTCACGTTCGTGGGAGAACCTGCCTTACCAATCTGTGCTGGATCAGCCTCGATGTCGGCAGCACCCCAAGTGGTGAACTCGCGGTTCTTGTTTGCCCACACACGCTTCACGTTGCGCACACGGCAAGGAGCAGCAGAGCCGTTCACAGTCACCACGATGGGGAGAGGACCTTCCACGGTCTCCACACCACCGTCGATGTGACGCTTTGCCACAATCTTCTTGGCTTCCTTGTCGAGAGAGAGGATTTCCTCGGTGTAAGTAATCTGGGTGAGACCCAATTTCTCTGCCACCTGTGGACCTACCTGTGCGGTGTCACCGTCGATAGCCTGACGACCACAGAGGATGATGTCGTAGTCACCCACCTTCTTGATAGCCTGAGCCAACGTGTAGGAAGTGGCAAGGGTGTCAGCACCGCCAAGTGGACGGTCAGAGATGAGGATGCCTTCGTCGGCACCACGATAAATACCCTCCTTCAGCACCTCTGCTGCCTTGGGAAGACCCATGGTGAGCATGGTGATGGTGGAACCAGGGTTAGCGTCCTTGAGGCGAAGTGCCTGTTCAAGGGCGTTCAAGTCCTCGGGGTTGAACACAGCAGGCAGAGCCGCACGGTTCACTGTACCCTCTGGAGTCATCGCATCAGGACCAACATTGCGTGTGTCTGGCACCTGCTTTGCGAGTACAATGATTTTCAAACTCATAAGTTAATGTATTGATTGTTTCTGGAATATATTTCCCGTTATTGGTTAGTCTTGTTTACAACAAGGCAAAATATTAGCAGGTGCAAAGGTACGACATTTTTTCCGTTCTGCAATAGAATAAAGCATTTTTAATGCTCAAAAGGGCGAAAAGAGTGCAAAAGGGAGAAGTGTTCGTCTAATGTGCATCTAAAGTGGGTCAACGTCGTAGTAGATGTTGAGGCTCTTGGCGATGGGCATGGCGAGCATCTGCTGCTGGACGGCCAGGAGATGCCGGCGCACTTTTTCGGGGTTGGCTCGTCGTTCAATCTTGAGCATGATTTTGCGAATGTAGAGCGAGTGGATGCGTGCCACAGGAGGGCGGTCGGGTCCCAGCACCCTGTCGCCGAAAACGGCACGAAGGCGGGTTGCCATATCGTCTGCCAGATGCTCTAACAGTTCATCGTCCTTGTGGCGCAGATACACGTAGATGAGGCGTCGGAAGGGAGGGTAGTGGAACATCTGGCGCTCTGTCATCTGGGTGTAGAACATCTGCCAGTAGTCGTTCTGTGTGATTTGGCGAATGATGTCACTGTCTGCTGAGCGTGTCTGCAGGATGACGTGTCCTGCTGTGTTGTTGCGTCCTGCCCGTCCTGCCACCTGGCTGAGTGTCTGGAAGGTGCGCTCATAACTGCGGAAGTCGGGTAGGTTGAGCATCGTGTCGGCATCGAGAATGCCCACTACCGACACGCGGTCAAAGTCCAAGCCTTTGGTCACCATCTGTGTGCCCACGAGGATGTCTGCCTTGTGTTCGGAAAAGTCGCTGATGATGCGCTCGAACTGGGCACGGGTGGTGGCTGTGTCGAGATCCATGCGCAGGGTGGTGGCACCTTCGAAAAGTTGGGCAATCTGTTCCTCTACTTTCTCCGTACCTGTGCCAATGTCCACGAACTTGTTTTCCTCACAAGCAGGGCACTTCTCGGGGATGCGAGTGGTGTAGCCACAATAGTGGCAGGTCATGGTGGAGGTCTTCTTGTGGAGGGTCAACGTCACGTCACAATGAGGACAACGTGGCACCCATCCACAGGTCTTGCATTCGATGAACGAGGAAAAGCCCCTTCGGTTTTGGAAGAGGATGATTTGCTCCTTCCGTTCAAGGGCTGCCTGCATCACCTCGATGAGACGAGGAGAAAAGAGCCCCTTCATCTGGCGTTTGCGCTTCGCTTCCTTGGTGTCAACCACCTCAATGGTAGGCAGTTGCATGTCACGGTAGCGTTGTGTGAGCCGCACGTACCCATAGCGGTCTTTGTGTGCCCAATGATATACCTCGAAGGAAGGAGTGGCAGTGCCCAGTAAGGTCTTTGCCTTGAACATCTGTGCCAGCATGATGGCTGCATTGCGGGCATGATAACGGGGTGCGGGTTCCTGCTGTTTGTAACTCTGCTCATGCTCTTCGTCCACGATGACCAAGCCCAGATTCTGGAAGGGCAGGAAGATGCTGGACCGCACGCCAAGAATGAGTTGGTAAGGCTCATGGGATGCTTGCCGTTGATAGACCTCCAAGCGTTGGGCATCCGTGAACTTCGAATGATACACTCCCATCTTGTCGCCAAAGAAGCATCGGAGACGTTCTGTGATTTGGGTGGTCAAGGCAATTTCGGGGAGGAGGTAAAGGACTTGTTTGCCTTGTTGTAAGCACTTGTGGATGAGATGGATGTATATCTCTGTCTTGCCAGAGGAGGTGACACCATGCAGAAGGGTGACGTTCTTGTTGAGGAAGGAAGCCTCAATCTCATCCATCGCCTTCTGCTGGGCAGAGTTAAGAGGGTTAAGTTGGCTAGTCTCTTGAGATGCCATTGTTGCCTTGCTGCGACGCTTGCGAGAAGACTCCTTGAGCGCCTTTTCGTCAGTAGGTTTCATGGCACCAGGGAGTCCTGCCTTCATCACATCACCCAATGGACAGAGGTAATAGTTGGCAATCCATTGCCAAAAAGCGAATTGCTGTTCATTCACCACAGGGTGCTCATCCAGCACCTCCATGATGGCTTTGATTTCCACTCCTTGCGGAGCCTGGTTGTGTGTGTTGAGCACCACACCCGTATAAATCTTGTTTTTGCCAAGGGGCACAACAACTCGACAGCCTCGCATCACTCGGGACTCCATGTCAGGAGGAACGAGGTATGTGAAGCTGTCGAATGGTATAGGAAGTGTGATGTCAGCAAACATCCATTAGAACAGGTAAGTCAGAGAAATCTGATGAGAATTGTTCTTGAGTTTGCCCTTCACAGCGTTTCCGGCAGTGTCCAAAATGGTCATATCTGCAGTGTTGCCAAGAGCGATGTTGTAGTTGTAACCTACACGTACGTGGCTCAGTACAGTGGCACCGCAACCTACGTTCCAAGAGAATTGTGAACTCTTCAGTTCCCAACCTTCATCAGCATCCTCAAAAGTCCAGTGACGGTCACCGATGTTCCAAGCGAACTGGGGACCTGTAGCGAGATATACGCTGGCAATGCTGCTGAGACCAACCGTGTACTTCACGTTGATAGGCAGTGAGAGGTAGTGGAAAGTCTTGTGGGTCTTCTCGTAGCCAGGGTCTGCATCTTCGTCAAAATCAGCAGGATTTGCAGCGAAACCAATGCAACGGTTGTCATACAACAGTGATGCGTCAGCACCCAGACCAGCGAGTGGAATGGTCACATCGGCAGTCACACCAGCAAAGAAACCATTGCGGTTCTTCTTGTCCATGGCTGGCATATTCTTCACGCTGAAACTGTTCACGTTCAGACCGGCCTTGATACCGAACTTAACTTGTGCCTGAGAAGGCATTGCAAATGCAAGCGCTGCCACAATGACAGCAAGACTCAAAATGTTCTTTTTCATACGTTTGTAATAATTATTAGTAATTGAAAAATGGTTTTCGGGGACAAAGGTAGTGAAAACCGAGAGAAGAACAAAATAAAATCAAATATATTTTTTATTCCGAAGTGCTCAACGTTACGATTAAGTGCTATGATGGGTGTAACCAACGTGGTGAAAACCGAGAAAAGAACAAAGCCCTTGTCATTCGTGTTCCACAGACCTTGCGAAGTGTTGCCGTAACACCCTGCATGGCGTTGCCGTAAGACCATCATCAATTTGACGTGATGACTCGAATCAATTTAGTGTGAGTACACAAATTAAATTAGTGTGAATACTCACACGTGTTTGTGGAATAGAGGTGCTTATGGCTGTGAAAGGGATGTATTTGTGTATGCGGGGAAGGGTTTGTGGTGGCAATGAAAGGAAGGCGATGGTGGCTACGTGAGAGGGGTGTTGGGATGCTATTGCAATGTCGAGTTGTCAAATCGGGAAATGCAAAGAATCATTCCCCACTTTTTGCAAAAATTGTTTATTGTTGTAAATCAATAACTTGTAGAGTTATAAACAGGGGTGTTGATAAGTTTTTTGAAAAAAAATGAAAAAGTGTGGGGAAATGTGGGGAATAATTACTTATATTTGCACATTGTTTAATGACGCGCGCTTAAAAGCAACAGAAAATCAGCGTCAACGAACTCAAAAAAAGCAATTCATTCAAAAAAGAGAGATATGACTAACAGATTTATCGGTGACTACGGAGCCAAGACGGATGCGAAGGGTAGGGTGTTCCTGCCAGCACCGTTCAGGAAAGTGCTCGATGCGGAGGGCGAGAAAAATCTCGTGCTTCGTAACGACGTGTTCCAGAAGTGCTTGGTGCTGTATCCTGAGTCTGTGTGGAATGCTCAACTGGACAGTTTGCGTGGACAGGTGAGCCAGTGGAACAGCAAGCAGCAGATGATGTTGAGAAAGTTTGAGGCAGATGCTGAGCCTATTGAGTTGGATAGCAATGGCAGGTTGCTGATCAGCAAGAAGAAGTTGCAGTATGCGGGGATCGGGGATGATGTGCGCTTCCTGGCGATGGTGGACAGAATTGAGATCTGGAGCAAGATGGCGCTGGAGGAAGTGATGAATGATAGTGCTGACCTCGGTAACGAGATGGAAGAAGCGTTTGGGGGATGATGGAAGAGATGACATATCACGTGCCGGTGCTGCTGAATGAGAGTGTTGACGGGTTGAATATCGGCAAGGGTGGCATCTATGTGGATGTGACGTTTGGTGGGGGAGGACATAGCAGGGAGATCCTGTCGAGATTGGATGCCAACGGGCATCTGTACAGTTTTGACCAGGATGCGGACGCGGAGAAGAATGCGGAGGGTTTTGATGCAGAGAAGTTTACGTTCGTGAGAAGCAATTTCCGTTTCTTGAAGAACTTTCTCAAATATCACGGAGTGGAGCAGATTGACGGGTTGCTGGCTGACCTTGGCGTGAGTTCCCATCACTTCGACGACAGTGAACGAGGTTTTTCGTTTCGATTTGAGGGGAAACTCGATATGCGGATGAATCAGCGTGCTGGTAAGACAGCGGCAGATGTGGTGAACACGTATGACGAGAAGCAGTTAGCGGATGTTCTCTATCTGTATGGAGAACTGAAACAGAGTCGAAAACTTGCTGCCGCCATCGTGAAAGCGAGACAGACGAAGAAGGTGGAGACGATAGGTGATTTCCTGGACATCGTCAAACCGTTCTTCCGCAATGAGCGGGAAAAGAAGGAACTGGCAAAGGTGTTTCAGGCGTTGCGGATAGAGGTGAATCATGAGATGGAAGCCTTGCGGGAGATGCTGAGAGGTGCAACGGAGATGTTGAAGCCAGGAGGCAGGTTGGTGGTGATTACCTATCACTCGTTGGAAGACCGCATCGTGAAGAACCTGATGAAAACGGGTAATGTGGAAGGAGAAGAGGACAAGGATTTCTTCGGAAGGGTGAACACCCCATATCGACTGGTGAACAGACAAGTCATTGTGCCGAGTGATGAGGAGATGGTGAGGAACCCGCGAAGCAGGAGTGCCAAACTAAGAATAGCAGAGAAAATATAATACATATCCACGCCAAGAAAGGCGGTAAAGTGAGTTACACATTATTTATTTTAAAGGACAATCATTTTAAGAAGAAGCCCACGAGAGTTGTATGTCAAGCAAGGAAGAAAAACAGAAATTGGATTTGGAAGAGTCGCAGATGACTCCTCCAGATGAATTAGGGGCTGACGAAGAACTGAAAACAGAGGAAAGGGAGGCGATAGAGGCGATCAAGAAGTTCACCGATGAGGATGAAGACGACATTGGTGAGATCTCGGTCAAATCTATCCTCGGAGGCGATTTTCTGATGAGCAAATTCATGGTCAAGCAGATTATGTTTGTGATGTTCTGCGTGTTGCTGATGATTCTCTACACGGGTAACCGTTATGACAGTCAGCAGGATGCGATTCTCATAGACAGTCTGCGTGGTCGTTTGCAGGAGGTGAAGTACAATGTGCTGACCCAGTCGAGCGAACTGATGAACCTGACGAGGCAGTCGAACGTGGAGAAGACGCTTCGTGCCACGTCTGACAGTTTGCTGCACAATTCCATCACCCCGCCATTCCTGATTAAGAAGGGGAATGGGGGTGCCTCGGCAGAGGATGATGCACCCGAAGAGGTGCTGGTGAATTCGCAGGAACTGGCAGCGCAGGAAGAGGAAGTAGAAGAGGGGGTAGAAAGGGAAGTGAAAGAGGAAGTAAAGAATGAGGAAGTGAAAAAGGTGGAAGTGAAGAAGGAAGAGAGTGAAAAGGAAGAGGTGAAGAAAGAAACTACAAAAACAGAAGTACAATGAAATTCGACAAGAAATACATCAACACGCGCATCACGGGTATCGTTGTCATAGCGGTACTGGTGATGATTGCGATTATAGCCAAGGCTGTGGTGACGGCTACTGTGCAGAATACGATGTGGAAGAAAGTGGGAGCGGTGAGCGTGAGTGACACGATGTTGCTGAAGCCCAATCGTGGCAACATCCTGAGTGCTGATGGACAGTTGATGGCGAGCAGCCTGCCTGACTACAAGGTGTATGTGGATTTCTTGGCGGGCATCGAGTGGTGGTATGATTCGTTGGGCACCGACAAGAAACAGAAGGTGTATGACCCAGTGCAGTTGGCAGAGAAGGATTCGATGTGGACTGTGAATATGGACTCCATCTGCCGCGGGCTGGTGGAGATTTGCCCTAAATATACGTTTGAGGAATACAAGTCACACATGCTGGAGGGTTTGCAGAACCGCAAACGCTACTGGGAGGTGTGTCCGCATACGGTGCTGAACTTCATCCAGTATCATCAGTTGGCGCAGTTGCCTGTCTTCTCGTTGAAGAACAAGAACCGCAGTGGTATGGTGGCTGAGGAGCGCAACAACCGCAACAAGCCTTTCGGTTCGTTGGCTCGCCGTACCTTGGGTGAGATGTTCGGTGCCAAGGACTCTGCTAGATCAGGTTTGGAACTGGCTTACGACTCGCTGTTGAGAGGTGTGCCTGGCAAGGTGCACAACAAGAAGGTGCTGTCGAAGTTCTTGGCAATTGTGGACCAGGAACCTGTGGATGGTTATGACTTGGTGAGCACCATTGACGTGAGCATGCAGGACATCTGCGAGAGTGCCCTCCGAGAGAAGTTGCACGAACTGGAAGCCTCGATGGGTGTGGTGGTGCTGATGGAAGTGAAGACGGGTGATGTGAAGGCGATTGTGAACCTGATGCGTTACGATGATGGCGAATACTACGAAGCACGAAACTATGCTCTGGCTGCCTTGATGGAGCCAGGTTCCACGTTCAAGACGGCATCGATTTTGGTGGCGTTGGATGACGGCTATATCAAAACGACTGACTATGTGGATACGGGTGCTGGTATCTGCAATATGTATGGGGCGATGATGAAAGACCACAACTGGCATAGAGGTGGATATGGCACGATTGATGTGCCCCACGTATTGATGGTGTCGAGCAACGTGGGTGTGAGCAAACTGATTGACAAGTACTATCATAACCAGCCAGAGAAGTTTGTGGAGGGCTTGCGTCGTGTTGGCATTGGCACTCCCCTGGGTTTGCCTTTCGACGGTGCTGCCAACCCCAACATCCGTATGCCTCACAAGGACAGCAAGGGTGGTTACAGGATGTCTGACAACTGGTCGGCAACTGCTCTGGCTTGGATGTCCATTGGTTATGAAACACAGATACCCCCTATCAGCACCGTAAGTTTCTATAATGCCATTGCCAACAACGGCAAACTGGTGCGCCCACGTTTCGTGAAGGGCATCTCGAAGAATGGTGAGATGGTGGAGGAGTTCCCCGTGGAGGTCATCAGGCCCCGCATCTGCCGTCAGGAGGCTTTGGAAGACATCCAGGGCATTCTCTATCGTGTGGTGAATGACAAGGACGGATTGGGAAAGCGTGCCGGCAATCCTTACTTCCATGTGAGCGGAAAGACAGGTACGGCTCAGGTGGCAACAGGTGGCGGCTATAAGGCTGGACATAATGAGCACTTGGTGAGTTTCTGTGGCTATTATCCATCAGAAGACCCAAAATACACCTGCATCGTAGCGATTCGTCATGCTTACTATGTGGCAAGTGGTGGTGGTCAGGCTGGTCCTGTGTTTTCGAAGATAGCCCAGCGCATATATTCGAAGAATGTGACAACAGACATCAACTTGGCGAAGGACTCGACGGCAGTGCATGTGCCCGATGTGAAGAATGGCAATGTGGTGTCGGCACAATATGTTTTGCATGAATTGGGACTGAAATCGGAAGGTGGCAAGGGCTACGAATGGGGCATGGCTTCGGCAGGTACTTCGTGTGTGGAGTTCCAACCCGTGAAGGTGTGCGACAGCATCGTTCCCAACGTGATGGGCATGGGTGCGAAGGATGCTGTGTGTGCATTGAGCAGCAGAGGAATGAAAGTGCGAATGAAGGGCAGAGGAAAGGTGATAGGACAGAGTGTGTCGAGCGGAAGCAAGGTGGTGAAGGGACAGACGGTGACGCTGACGTTTAATTAATTGAAAGTTGAGAGTTGAAAATTAGAAAACAGATTATATATGAAACTGAAGAATCTCGTAAGCAAACTCAATGTCCTTGAGATCAAGGGCGATTTGGAGCAAGACATTTGTGGCGTGCAGATAGACTCTCGTCAGGTGGCTGATGGTCATAATTACATTGGCAAAGCCTTGGGGAAAGGTGCTGCTGCCATTCTTTGCGAGATAATTCCAGAGGATGCGGCAGAGAACATCACTTATGTCCGCGTGGAGAACACGGAACAGGTGGTGGGACAGGTGGCAACCACTTTCTATGGTGATCCGACGAGCAAGATGAAACTGGTGGGTGTGACGGGTACGAATGGTAAGACCACTATTGCCACTGTGCTGTACGAGATGTTCCGCTATATGGGTCATAAGGCAGGGTTGCTCTCTACGGTGTGCAACTACATTGACGGTGAGGCGATTCCTACTGAACATACGACACCTGACCCCATCACGCTGAATGCCCTTTTGGCACGTATGGTGGAAGCAGGATGTGAATACGCCTTTATGGAGGTGAGCAGTCACAGCATCGTGCAGAACCGCATTGGTGGCTTGACTTTCGCAGGTGGTTTGTTCACGAACATCACCCGTGACCATCTCGATTATCACAAGACTTTCGAGAATTACATCAAGGCAAAGAAACTCTTCTTCGACCATCTGCCCCAAGAGGCATTTGCTATTACGAATGCGGATGACAAGAACGGTATGGTGATGGTGCAGAACACGAAGGCACAGGTGAAGACATATTCTGTACAGAGTCCTGCTGATTTCAAAGCAAAGATTATAGAATGCCATTTCGAAGGTATGTATCTCAATATCAACGGAAAGGAAGTGGGCGTGCAGTTCATCGGAAAGTTCAACGTGAGCAATCTCCTGGCTGTATATGGTGCTGCTGTGATGTTAGGTAAGGGAGAGCAGGAGGTATTGGTGGCATTGAGTGCCATGAAACCGGTGAATGGACGATTCGAAGCACTTCGTTCTCCATCGGGCTACACAGCCATTGTCGATTATGCCCATACGCCAGATGCCTTGGAGAATGTGCTGAACGCCATTCATGGTGTGCTGGATGGAAAGGGAAAAGTCATCACCGTTTGTGGAGCAGGTGGCAATCGTGATAAGGGTAAGCGTCCATTGATGGCACGTGAGGCAGTGAAGCAGAGTGACCGCGTCATCATCACGAGTGATAACCCTCGATTTGAAGAACCTCAGGACATCATCAACGATATGTTGGCAGGGCTGGATGAAGAGCAGATGAAGAAGGTGATTGCTATTGTGGATCGTCGTCAGGCTATCAAGACTGCCTGCATGATGGCGAAGAGTGGAGATGTCATCCTCATTGCAGGTAAGGGACATGAGGACTATCAGGATGTGAAGGGTGTGAAGCACCACTTCGATGATAAGGAGGAGGTAAGAGCCTGCTTCAACTAAGAATAAACAATGAACAATTAACCATTGGTCAACGCGCATGTTGTACGACTTATTCAAATATTTAGATGGATTGGACATTCCTGGAGCGGGAATGTTCTGCTACGTGTCTTTCAGAGGCTTGTCATCTTTGATTCTTTCATTGATTATCTCAATGGTGGCAGGTGAGTTTTTCATCAAGTATATGCGTAAGAAGAAGCATATAGAAGAGGCACGTGATGCGTCCATTGACCCTTATGGTGTGCAGAAGAAAGGTGTGCCTTCGATGGGTGGTGTGGTCATTTTGACGGCAGTGTTGGTTCCAGCCCTGTTTTTTGGCAAACTGTCCAATGTGTATATGGTGCTGTTGATTGCTACTATCGCGTTCTTTGGCTTGATTGGTTTCATTGATGATAAAATCAAGTTGGATGGCAACAAGGATGGCATGCCTCCAAAACTGAAATTGCTGGCTCAGTTCGCATTTGGCATAGCAGTTGGCTTGACCCTGTGGCTGAGTCCTGATGCTGTGGTGCGTGAGAATGTGGAACGTGAGATAGGAGATAAGGTGGAAGTCTATCACATGAGTGAGGAGAGAAAGAGCACTGTGACGACTGTGCCATTCGTGAAGAGCAATAACATTGACTACTACGAGGTGTTTGGCTTCATTCAGGATGGCAAGGCGAAACGTGCGTGTGGCTGGATTTTGTTCGTGCTGGTCACCACCTTTGTGATTGCTGCTGTCAGCAATGGTGCGAATCTGAATGACGGAATGGATGGTATGTGTGCAGGAAACTCTGCCATCATCGGTGTGACGTTGGGTATTTTAGCGTATGTGAGTGGTCATGTGCAGTTTGCCAGTTACTTGAATGTCATGTATATACCTGGTACGGAAGAGGTGCTGGTATTTCTCTGTGCATTTGTGGGTGCATTGGTGGGTTTCCTGTGGTACAATGCCTATCCCGCTAAGGTTTTCATGGGTGATACGGGTAGCCTTGCCATTGGTGGCGTGATTGCTGTCACAGCAGTCATCATCCACAAAGAATTGCTCTTGCCCATCCTGTGTGGCATCTTCCTGATGGAGAGCCTTTCAGTCATCTTGCAAGTGGCATATGCCAAGAAGGGTAATGCGAGAGGTCAGAAATGGAGAGTGTTCAAACGTGCACCTTTCCATGATCACTATCGTCACAGAATGGAGGACGGGGTGAAGTACCTCATCAAACGACCTCATGGATTGTTGTTTGAGTCAATGATTACGACAAGATTCTGGATTGTCACAATCCTGCTTGCCGCCATCACAATTATAACATTAAAGATTAGATAACCAGCCCACGCGCTGGGCGTAGGTTTCAAAAAAAAATAATAGGAAAAGATGAAACGGATCGTTGTTTTAGGTGCAGCCGAAAGTGGTGCAGGTGCAGCCGTATTGGCAAAGAAAAAGGGTTTTGATGTGTTCGTCAGCGACATGTCTGCCATCAAGGATAAGTATAAGGAACTCCTGAACAGTCATGAGATTGTGTGGGAGGAGGGGCATCATACAGAGGAACTGATTCTCAATGCCGATGAAGTCATCAAGAGTCCAGGCATCCCAGAGAATGCACCCATGATTCTGAAGATAAAGGAGAAGAACATCCCTATTATTTCGGAGATTGAGTTTGCGGGCAGATATACCCATGCAAAGATGATTTGTATTACAGGCTCGAACGGTAAGACCACCACCACTTCCCTCATTTATCACATCTTGAAGAATGCTGGTTATAATGTGGGCCTGGCAGGAAATATCGGTAGGAGCCTCGCTTTGCAAGTGGCTGAGGAACAGCATGATTACTATGTGATAGAGTTGAGTAGTTTCCAGTTGGACAATATGTATGATTTCAAGGCAGACATCGCCGTTTTGATGAACATTACCCCTGACCACCTGGATCGCTACGACTTCAAGATGCAGAACTACGTGGATTCGAAGATGCGTATCATTCAGAACCAGACACCACAGGATGCCTTCGTCTTCTGGAACGATGATCCGATTGTGGCAGCAGAACTGAAGAAATACAACATCAAGGCAAGGCTTTGTCCATTCAGCGAATTCAAAAGTAATAGTGTGATTGGTTATGTGGATAAGGACGAATACGTGATTGAAGGTCCTACGCCTTTCAATATGGAGCAAGAAGAGTTGGCGCTGCGTGGTAAACATAACCTCTACAACTCCCTTGCTGCTGGTATCACAGCCGACCTGGCAGGTGTGAGCAAGGAGCAGATTCGTGAGGGTTTGAAGACGTTTGAAGGCGTGGAACATCGTTTGGAAAAAGTGGGCAGAGTGCGTGGTGTGGAGTTCATCAATGACTCGAAAGCCACGAATGTCAATGCTTGTTGGTATGCGTTGGACAGTATGAGAACACCTGTTGTGCTTATCTTAGGTGGTAAGGACAAGGGTAACGACTATTCGGAGATATTTGACTTGGTGAAAGAGAAGTGCATTGGATTGGTGTTCTTGGGTGTTGACAATTCGAAACTACATGCAGCATTCGATAACTTTGGCATTCCAATTGCTGATGTGAAGAGCATGAAAGACTGTGTGGATGAGTGCTTCAAGATGGCAAAACCGGGTAGTACAGTGTTGCTGAGTCCTTGTTGTGCAAGTTTTGACCTGTTCAAGAACATGGAAGATCGTGGCGAGCAGTTCAAGGAGTGCGTGAAGAACCTCTAAAACAGCCCACACGCTGGGCGATTTGCGTTTAATAGTTGAAATATAATAGGTGACATGGGAAAGTTTGTGAATGCCCTATTTGCGGGCAGCCTCTTCAAGGGTGATAAAGGTGTGTGGATGATCTACTTCTTCCTCTGCATGATTTCGCTGGTGGAAGTGTATAGTGCTTCGAGCCGTTTGACGTTCGAAGGAGGTCATCACTGGGCACCAATGGTAAGCCAGGCAGGATTTCTGCTGTTTGGCTTTGTCATCATTCTGTTGGTGCACCGTATCCCTTGCAAGTGGTTCATGCTTCTCCCATTCGTGTTATTGCCCGTTGCAATTATTCTGCTGCTCTATACGGCAGTATTTGGTGGTGGTAGTATGGTGAATGCCACCAATCGTTGGGTTGACTTCTTTGGTATTAGGTTCCAGCCCTCTGAGATTGCAAAAGCCGCCCTTTTGATGACGGCAGCGATGGTGCTTGCCAAAACGCAGACAGAAAAGGAAGAATGGGTACGTGGACGCAAACGGAAAGTGGTGGGTGCCATCAAAGGTAAACGCTATCTGGCATTTGCAATAGTGGGTGGCGCATCTTTGTTGGTTTGTGGATTGATCATGATGGACAACATGTCCACAGGCATGATGCTCTTCTTCGTTGTGTTGGTGATGATGTTTATTGGTCATGTGCCTCGTGACTTGATGTTCAAGGGCATCATGGTGCTGGTGTTCATGGGTGCGATTGTCGGCATGGTGGCGATGGTGACCCCTGAGAAGGTGCTCAATGAAACCTCGATGACCAAACGTCTGGTGACGGTGAAGCACCGTGTGATGCGTAAATTCAATCTGGACACTGACGATGACAAGAAGAAGGCGAGCAAAAGTGAAATAGAGATACTGCTGGATGATGACAATTCGCAGACGACGTATGCTTCTATTGCCATTGCCAATTCGGATGTTATTGGCTTGGGTCCTGGTAATTCCATTCAGCGTGATTTCCTGCAACATGCAGAGTCGGATTTTATCTATGCCATTATTGTGGAGGAGATGGGCATTGGAGGTGCATTCTTCGTTGCTTTCCTCTATTTAGCGTTGCTGATCAGAGTGGGACGAATCGCCCAACGCTGTACAAGTTTCTTCCCTGCCTATCTGGTGCTGGGCTTTGGCATCATGATGGTGCTGCAGGCATTTGTTAACATGAGTGTGGCAGTGGGTCTGGTGCCCGTGACGGGTCAAACATTACCCTTGATAAGTAAAGGTGGAACATCTATTCTCATTACGAGTTTTTATATTGGTGTTATCCTCAGCGTGAGCCGTTATGCCGAAAAAAAGGAAATGAAAGCACCCTTGGTGGAGGCTGTGGCTGATGGGGAGAC
>JBGUGM010000303.1:0-13568 GCA_045111535.1 Bacteroidaceae bacterium | reverse complement strand
GCATGGGACACCAAGGAGGGTAACAAGATGGAGACTTACCCGTTAGTGTTAACTATCCCGTTCATCGGGCACGATGGCAAGGAGCGTTCTGACGACATCATGGCTGACCTGAATGTCGGCAACCCCGAGTACATCGCGAACGTGAAGGCTCAGATGGAGGCGAACAAGCGCATGGAGTTCCGTTGCGGATTCTCGGTCAAGGACTATGAGAAGAACGGCGAGGCGAAGCGCTTCCAGAAGTGCCAAGTGTATGACATTCAAATCATTATGTAGTCATGAAGATAGATGTGTATAACAACAACAAAAGTGTCAAGCCGACGACTTCGTGGAAGTCGTTGGCAGACATGTTCAACTTTCTTGAGGAGAACAGCGAAATCAAGAAGGTGTGTGACGAGATTGCCAGGACTGGCGACAAGAGCAAGAAGGACAAACTCCCTGCCATGATGCCGATGGGTACGGTGGGCGACTTGACCAGAAGCAAGGAGAACGCCACACCAACAGGTCTTGTTATGATAGACATTGATAGAGCCCCCTCCGACTCCCCCAAAGGAGGAGAGAGCCATGCGGAGTGTGTGGAGGAGTTCAAGGAGGAGATGGCGAAGTGGGTGGAAGCCCAGAAGGCTGAACTGGAGAGGCTGTATGTGCGCTTGGTGCATATCACGCCATCTGGCAAGGGCTTGCGCCTGTTGGTTTGCTGTCATGCTGATGGCATGGAAGAGACCATCGAGAGGTGTGTGCATGATTTGAAACTCGATGCCTACGGCAAGGTTGACCCTGCCTGCAAAGATCTGAGCCGTTTGTCCTACCTCGTTCCTGCTGATTACATCCTCTATGCGGACAAACTCTTTGATGAGGTGCCAGAGATTTCCTTGCAGATGATGAAGCAGTATAAGGTGACAGGAACGACGGAGAAGAACACCAACGTGAAGAGCACGCTGGGTGAGGTGGAGGCGAACGATGCCCAGTACAAGGCGTTCAAGTACAATGATTTTCCTTTGGCGCAGATTGTGGAGGACTATATCAGCGAAACAGGTGGTGAGCCTGTGGAGGGAACACGTCACACGTTTTATAATAATATGGTGGTGATGTTCCGAAACCTTGCGAATAATGACCCGAAGATTCTTCATGCGGTGCTGCCGACATTTGGTCTGCCCATCGAAGAAACTTGGAAGCAATGTGTCTCTCTCACTTCTTCAAACCGACAAACGAAACTGGACAGCCGGTTGTACTTCTGGCTGAAGAATAAGGGCTTATTGGCAGAACGCACCCAGATGGGGAATGAGCAGGAAGTGGTGGAGGAGCCGCTGCCTCCCATGCCCAAGTTGCCACCCATCTTTCGGCAGTATGTCAATGCCGCGCCCGAGGACTTCAAAGTCCCCACTGTTGTTGCCCTTCTTCCAATTCTGGGCACTCTCACCTCCCATCTCAGAGCCACCTACTTTGATGACTCGGAGCAGAGCACAGAGTTCATCAGCCTGCTGTTTGCCCCACCTTCATCGGGAAAGTCCTTCATCAAGCGACTGAGCAAACTCTTGCAGAACTTGAAGGACAGGGATGAACTGGCAAATGCACGTGAAGAACTCTATGCGATGAGTGAGAGAAAGAAGAGTGCCAACGAGAAGGGTGAGGAACAGCCCCATGTGTCGGTGCGCATCGTGAAACCGCTGATTTCTATTCCTGAACTCCTCACAAAGATGCGTGACAACAAGGGACACCACATGTTCATCGAGGCAGAGGAACTGGACACCTTCAACAAGGGCAACAGGACGGCTGGAGGTGACAAGAGTGACCTGTGGCGCGTGACGTGGGACAACGGGTACTATGGTCAGTACTACAAGAGCGTGAACACGTTCAAGGGTGAGGTGCAGATGTTCATGAATCTGCTGTTCACGAGCACCCAAGACCAGATAGACCGCTTCTTCAAGAATGTGGAGGATGGACTGGTAACGAGATTTTCGGTGTGTCCTATCGAGAATCAAACCTTCGCCAAGTTCACGCCTTGGAAGAAGATGTCGAAGGCTGACGAGTTGCAGATCAGGAACATCCTCAACAGACTGGAGATGAAGAATTACAAGTTGCCCCTGAAGTTCGACAAGGAGGAACTCATCGACGTGAAGAAGGAGGACTTTGACGCGGTGGTACCTTGGCAGTATGAGTTTCAGCCCTTCGAGCATGTTGACCTTTCCTACATCTACAAGCCTCTCCTGGATTGGTTGGAGGGGGAGCGCATCAAGGCGGCAGAGACGCTGAACGAGGCAAGGGATGTATTTAGGAGAAGGGCTGCGGTGAAGGGATTCCGACTGGCGCTGCTGTGTCATGGCTTGTATGCCAACGTGACGAAGAAGGAGCAGCATGTCATCACGGAGTTTGTGAAGTGGTTTTGTGCGGTGGACTTGAGGAACTCGCTGTATCAGTTCGGACAGCGATATAACGACTTGCAGCAGAACGTGAAGAAGTCGGATGTGCCTCACAATGTGGTGTTCCAGAAGATGGACAACGAGTTCACGAAAACCGACTTGCGCATCGCCCTGCAACGTGCCAACATCAAGACGCCTGTTCGCATCGTGGTTCATTTGTGGCACAAGAACAAACTCATCGAGAAGAAAGGAAAGGATGTGTATGTGAAGGTGAAAAAGTAAAAAGTAAAAACGAAAAGTGAAAAATGAAGGTTACTATGATTACGTTTAAGTTACAAAGACAGGTGGGCACTCCCTTTTATACATTGGGGGTGCTCACGGAAGAGAGCACGGGCTTCCGATGCAAGACGCTGGAAAAGCCTATGGCATCGTTCTTCCAAAATCCCAACCCTGCATTCGTGTGTGTGGCAGAGGGCACTCACAGGATGAAGATGGTGAACGTGGGGCTTGATTTCTCGTTTGGTTTCTCTCTGAATGGCACTTTCCGTAATGCCATATTCAGTGGCGAGGCAAAGCCCAGCAAGGCAACGGCTGGCAGCGTGTGTCTGGGCACGAACTTCGTGGAAGGAAAGGGCATGGAAGGTGGGGAGAAAGTGATGAGGAAACTCAACCAACTGATTGATTACCTCATCAATCAGGGAAGGCTCAACCCTGCCGGCAAGTTGGGAGAGGTCTGCATTGAGATCACCCAAGACGATTGCGTGACGATGCCAGGAGCGAATCTTGACGAAGTGAAACAGGCGTGGGAGCCCGATTGGGACTGCATCGAGGAGGAGGACTATGAGGACTAACTATCTGCGCATCAACTTTCCAGACGTGGAGAACGCACGGAATGAGGTGGATTATCTTTTCCAGGTGATCAGAGCCATCCACTTCTTCTTTCCGAAGGGGCACATCGAACTGCCTGCCATGTGCCACCATCTTTATCAGAAGAGGGCAAGCGCGGTGCTTGACAGGCTGAAAGGGGCAAGGGTGGACATTCAGACTCCCATAGAAATGGAGTGGAGAGAAGATGCTTCACCCATCCTGATGAACAAGGTCATCTTCCCCTTGTGCTTCATCGCAAGATGCATGGACAACCTGACGATTGAAATGTACAACAAAGCCTATCAACGGTTTCTAACAATGAAGGAGACGGTCAGATGACCGCCTCCCTGTTATTTGTTATTTTTGTTATTTGTTATTTTTGTTATTTCTCTCTATTTTCATTAACATTGGCTACATTCTAAGGTCAATAACGTTAAGGTAAACTTTTCATTAACGTTGGCTACGCCGAAGGTACTCACGTTCGACAAAAAAAATAAAAAACTTTGTTTTTCTTTTGTTTTGTGCTCACTTAATCGTACCTTTGCCCCGACAAACATTTCTTTTATAAACACGGACAAACAATTGATCAATTACCAATACTTACCACCTTATGAAGAAAATCGTATTCTTTGCCATTTGCAGTGCAGCAGTATTCAGTTCTTTCGCTCAACCTTACAAAGACCCGAATCTCTCTGCGGAAGCGAGAGCGAAGGACTTGCTGAGCCGTCTCACCCTGGAGGAGAAGGCACGACTGATGGAGCACACATCCCCTGCCATTGAGCGATTGGATGTGCCTGCCTTCAACTGGTGGAACGAGGCGTTGCACGGCATCGGAAGAAACGGTACGGCAACCGTTTATCCCATCACGATGGGATTGGCTGCCACGTGGGATGATGCGCTGGTGGAACGAGCATTTCTGGCTGCCAGTGATGAGGCTCGTGCCAAGAACAATATGGCTCGGGAGAGTGGACGCATCAGGCAGTATCAGTGCCTGTCGTTCTGGACTCCTAACATCAACATCTTCCGCGACCCTCGATGGGGACGTGGACAGGAAACCTACGGCGAAGACCCTTACCTGACCACGAAGATGGGATTGGCTGTGGTGCGCGGATTGCAGGGTGCACAGGGCGATGAGGGGATTGAATATGGCACCAAGGGACAGTACCGAAAGTTGCTGGCATGTGCCAAGCACTTTGCGGTGCATAGCGGTCCTGAGTATAACCGTCACAGTTTCAACCTCGAATTGTTGCCCGAACGTGATTTGTGGGAGACTTACTTGCCTGCCTTCAAGGCGCTGGTGCAGGAGGGTGACGTGCAGGAGGTGATGTGTGCCTATCATCGTTTCGATGGGGAACCCTGTTGTGGCAATTCCCGTCTGCTCAATGACATCCTGCGCAAGGAGTGGGGCTTCAAGGGACTGGTGACGAGCGACTGCTGGGCGATCAACGACTTCTTCAATCCTTCGAATCATGGCACGTCCAAGACGAAGGAGGATGCTGTGGCAACGGCTGTCATTGCCGGTACGGATGTGGAATGTGGTGGCACATACCGCAGTCTGACAGATGCTGTGGCACAGGGGAAAATCACGGAGGAGAAAATCGATGAGAGTCTGCTCCGACTGCTGAAGGCACGTTTCGAGTTGGGTGACTTCGACAGCGAGGACTTGGTGCCCTGGAAGAAGATTGGTCCTGAAGTCATTGCCAGCGAGGAGCATCACCAGATTGCTTTGGATGCCGCTCGCAGAAGCATCGTGCTGTTGCAGAACAAGCAGAACATCCTGCCTCTGGCAAAGAATGCGAAAGTGGCTGTGATAGGTCCCAATGCCAACGACTCCGTGATGATGTGGGGTAACTACAATGGTTTCCCACGCCATACCGTCACCATCCTCGAAGGCATGAAGCAGAAGGGCAATGTGGTGAACTATATGAGGGCTTGTGACCTCGTGGAGAATATGGGTCGTCAGCCACGCAGAAATGAAGCGGGTCCTGCTCGGGACTATGGTCACGACGATGCCCTGCAGGTGAAGTCGGAGAATACGGGCAATGCGACGAAGGAGGAGATACTCAATGGGGTGAAGGATGCAGATGTCGTGGTGTTCGTGGGAGGCATTTCACCCCGTCTGGAGGGCGAGGAGATGCGTGTGACCCTGCCTGGTTTCAGGGGAGGTGACCGCACCAGCATCGAGTTGCCACAGATGCAGCGCGACGTGCTGAAACTCCTGCACGAGGCAGGGAAGAAGGTGGTGTTTGTCAACTGCTCGGGCAGCGCCATGGCATTGGTGCCCGAAACCACCACGTGTGATGCCATCGTGCAGGCATGGTATGGTGGAGAGGCTGGTGGCGAGGCATTGGCAGATGTGCTCTACGGCGATTGCAACCCCACAGGAAGACTGCCCATCACGTTCTACCGCAGCACGGATCAGTTGCCCGATTATGAGAGTTACGAGATGAAGGGACGCACCTATCGCTACATGACAGAAGCCCCTCTGTGGTATTTCGGTTATGGACTCAGTTACACAACGGTCCGCTATGGTGCCCCCACCTATAAGAACAATATGGTCAGCGTAAACCTGACCAACACGGGCAAGGTGCCTACCGAAGAACTGGTGCAGGTGTACCTCAACAAACAGGGAGACACCGAGGGACCCAGAGCCACCCTCCGTGCCTATCAGCGTGTGACAGTGCCTGCAGGCGAGACTGTCAAGGCTGAGATTCCACTCCCACGCAACAGTTTCGAGTGGTGGAACACCCAAACGAACACGATGTGCGTGACAGCAGGACAATACAATGTGATGGTGGGTTCTTCCAGCAACCCTGCTGACTTGCAGACCATCTCAGTTGCTGTTCAGTAGACTACGGACAACAGACAACGGACAACAGAATAAAGACAACAGACAAAGGCGTCGGTTACTTGTTGACCTTCGGTCTTACTCCTCCTTGCAAGGCATAGCTCAAGTAAGCTTAGCTCTGCTCTTGCTGCGAGCGTCGTTTCCTCTTGAAGAGGTAGCCGATGCATTCTTTTAGTATCTTGGCGCCAAAGAGCCAAAGCAAGCCGAGGTAGATGATGGCTGCGAGAAGAATGCGGGTGATGAGAAGCAGAAGAAGTCTGTTGTCAGTTGTCAGTTGTCCGTTGTCTGTAAATAGCCAACAGGTGGCGAAGTAGGTGATGACCATGGTGGCTGCGGCAATGAGGAGGAAGGGAAGGATGTCTTTCAGTGCCGAGAGGAAGGGGTAGCGGATTTCACGATAGAGGAAACGGTGCCAGATGCCTGTCCATAGGATGACGATGGCGACGTAGGCAATGACCATCAGGGTGATTTTCTGAAGGGAAAAGTGAAGAGTGAAAAGTGAAAAATCAAAGTTGCCTTTGAATGCCGAAATCATGAGGATGGCACCGAGAATGGCACAGCCCTGTGCGATGACATTCCACATATAGACATCGGACTTGCCACGTGAGATGATGAGGTTGTAGTAGAGTGTGGCAATGGGCAGGAAGGCGCCTCCGATACAGAGAATCTGCATGAGATGGGCTGAAGGAAGCCACTTCTCCTTGATGAGCGTGACGATGAATTCGGGTGCCACAAGGGAGAGTCCGAACATGACGGGGAAGGAGATGAAGCAGGTGAAGCGTAGCATCTTGGAGAAGACACGACGGAGGCGTTCGAGGTCATCACCCACCTCGACAAAGGCGGGTTGTGCCACCCCTTGCACCATGCCTGTGATGGTGGAGGCACCCATCGTGTTCCACTTGTTGGCTTGGGTGTAGGTGCCCACCTCATGTTTGGTGTAAAGGATGCCCAGCACCACGGAGAAGATGTGGTTGTTCACTTGGTTGAAGATGCTGGTGATGAGCATCTTGGAAGAGAAGCCAAACATTTCACGAATGGGAGCGAAGAAGCAGCAGACCCTCTCCCCAAACCCTCCCCCGTAATGGGGAGGGAGCCCATCCGGCTTGTTCTCGGATGGTAAAGATCCCGCATGGTTCTCCCCATTACGGGGGAGATGTCCGAAGGACAGAGGGGGTCTTGGTCTCCAGCCTGACAGGATCCAACTGAGGATGCTGACCATGAGATTGAACGTGATGGTCTGTGTGGCAAGTCCCCAGAATGCCATGCCGTTGTATGCCATCACGATGCCCACTGTGCCCGAGATGAGCAGGGAGACCACTGCCATGATGGCGAGTTCCCGTTGCTTCATCTGCCGGAACAAGATGGCACGTGGCACGATGCTGAACGAGGCAATGAAGAAACTGATGAAGAAGTAGCGGGAGAGGTTGGTAAGGATGGGCTCGTTGTAGATGAATGAGATGAGGGGTGCACAGAAGAAGAGGAGGAGGTAGAGGAGGAGGCTCACGCCGGTGTTGAACCAGAAGACGGAGTTGTAGTCGTGGTGGGTGGCATCGCGCTTGTTGGTCAAGGCGGTGACGAATCCGCTGTCCTGCAGGGAGTTGGCGATGAGCGTGAAGATGGTCAACATGCCAATGAGACCATAGTCCGATTGGTCGAGTTTACGTGCCAGGACGATGCCGAACACCGCGTTCAGCACCTGCATGGCTCCGTTGTTCAAGGCTCCCCAGAAGAAGCCCTGTGCCGTCTTCGATTTCAGGTCAGTTATAGGCATTGACTATCTGTCCGTTATAGTTGATGCGGTAGCGGTAGAGTCCCCGCTTCACGGGAAGGTCTGCCCCTTCGGGTATCTTGTAAATCACTCCAGCGTTGTTCAAGTCGTATGACACCCCACACTTGGCACATTTGGCATAGCCGTCGCTGGTGAGGCTCAGTCGTCGTTCGGCACGGTCACAGATGGGACAGGCAAGGTCGTAGCAGAGGGTCTCTCCAAAGTTGTTGGTGCCCACGATAAGCCCTCCGAGCCCCAATCCGAAGTTGTTGCTCAACTGGTCAACAGGGTAGTAGCCTTTCATGCCCGAATTGCTGACCAACTCTATCTGGGTCTTGCCTTCCACCACTCGTTTCCGCACACTGGCGAACTGCCCATAGTTGCCCATCACATTGAACAGCACATCAGACCTCAGCACATCGAAAGCACAGTACACGTGTTCGCGGTTGGAGAACATGCTGGTGGCATCGTCGCTGCATCCGCCAAGGAGGAGAAGTGTGAGAAGTGAGAAGTGAAGAGTGAAAAATCTGAGTTTCTTTTTCATGCCCAACTTTTATTTCGTGGTTCAGAACCAGAGTGATGGTTTGCTGATGATGGTGTCAATCCGTTTCATTTCTTCCTCGCTGAACGTGAGGTTGTTGAGGGTTGCGAGGTTATTGTCCAACTGTGCCACCGACGACGTGCCGATGATGCAACTGGTCACCCGCTCGTCTGCCAGCACCCATGCCAATGCCATCTGGGCGATGCTCTGTCCACGCTCCTTGGCGATGACAGCGAGTTGCTTCACTGCCTCAACCCGTTCGGGGGTGACTTGGCTCTCTTGCAGGAATCCTGTGCTCTTTGCCGCACGACTCCCCTCGGGGATGCCATTGTCGTACTTGCCTGTCAGCAGTCCCTGTGCCAAGGGGGAGAAGCAGATGACGCCACTGCCATTGTCTGCGGCTATCTGGAAATTGCTGTTCTTGGCTGTGGGGTCAAGCATCGAACAACGGTATTGCGAGAGCAGACAGGGTACGTGTGCTTCCTTCAGGATGTCGTAACATTGCTGTTGCAACTCAGGAGGGTACTTTGAGATGCCCACGTAGAGTGCCTTGCCCTGCCGCACCAAATCAATCAGTGCCTGCATGGTCTCCTCCACAGGTGTCACGCCATCGTAGCGATGACTGTAAAAGATGTCGAAGTATTCCAAACCCGTGCGTCGGAGGCTCTGGTCGCAGGAGGCGATGAGATTCTTTCGGCTGCTGTTGTCGCCATACACCCCTGGCCACATGTCATGCCCCGCCTTCGAGGAGATGAACATCTCATCACGATGACTTGCCAACTGGTTCTTCAGGATGCGTCCGAAATTCGCCTCTGCCGACCCTGGCTCTGGTCCATAGTTGTTCGCCAAATCGAAATGACAGATGCCCGCATCAAATGCCCGCACCACCATCTGTGTGGCGACGGAGAAGTCATCCACACTCCCGAAGTTGTGCCACAATCCGAGGCTCAACACAGGGAGTTGCACGCCAGAATGTCCAGAATACTTGTAAATCATATTATGCTAAAAGTTTCTCCACTGCCTTTTCCATCTTCTCGAACTTGAAGCCACTCACCACATCATCCATGAGGGCTTGAATCTTGTCGTTGCAGAGGTTGCCGATGGAGCCTTCGTGGGTGTGGTGGATGTCCTTGTTGGGCGTGAACTTGCCAGCCTCGATGTCGAGTCCCACCTTCTTGTAGGCATCACGGAAAGGCATACCTTCACGTGCCAGACGGTTCACCTCCTCCACGGAGAACATCGGGTCGTAGATGGAGTTGTCGAGGATGTGCTCGTTCACCTCCATCTTGTTGATGATGTATGCTGCCATCTGGAGGCAGTCCTTCAACTCGTCGAAAGCAGGGAGGAAGGCTTCCTTGATGATTTGCAAGTCACGGAAATAGCCCACAGGCAGGTTGTTCATGATCATCGTGACGGTGACAGGCAACGACTGGAGTTTGTTGCACTTGGCACGGGTCAACTCGAACACGTCAGGATTCTTCTTGTGTGGCATGATGCTGGAGCCTGTGGTGCAGTCAGCAGGGAGTTTCACGAAGCCGAAGTTCTGCGAGTTGAACATACATGCATCAAAGGCTAACTTCGCCAAGGTGCCCGCAATGCTTGCCATCGAGAACGCCACATTGCGCTCTGTCTTGCCGCGTCCCATCTGGGCATACACCACGTTATAGTCCATGGAGTCGAAGCCCAGCAGGTCAGTCGTCATCTGGCGGTTCAACGGGAATGAACTGCCATAACCTGCTGCTGAGCCGAGTGGGTTGCGGTTGGTAATCTTCCATGCTGCCTGCAGGTACTGCATGTCATCCACGAGTCCTTCGGCATAAGCACCAAACCACAAGCCGAACGAACTGGGCATTGCCACCTGCAAGTGCGTGTAGCCAGGCATCAGCACGTTCTTGTATCGTTCCGACTGCGTGATGAGTTCGTCGAAGAGATTCTTCACCAGTCCTGCAATCTCCTTGATTTGGTCGCGGATGAACAACTTCAAGTCCACCAGCACCTGGTCATTGCGGCTTCTGCCCGAATGAATCTTTTTGCCGATGTCGCCGAGTTTGTGGGTCAGCATCATCTCCACCTGCGAGTGTACATCTTCCACTCCCTCCTCAATCACAAACTCACCTCTCTCTGCCTGATGGTAAATCTTCTTCAACTCCTTCAACAGCACCTGCAACTCGTCAGCAGTCAGGAGGTCAATCGACTGCAACATCGTGATGTGCGCCATCGAGCCCAGCACATCATACTTCGCCAGATAGAGGTCCATCTCGCGGTCTCTGCCCACGGTGAACTTCTCTATCTCCTTCGTCATTGAGACGTTCTTAGTCCAAAGTTTATCCATTTATACGTAGGGTATCATTGCCAACATATCGGCAAACTTATCCACTCCTTTTTCCAAATGAGGTCCCACCATCTGCTTCATGAAGAAGTTGAGGTCGGCATCAATCGTCACTTTCATCTTGCTGGTCGTGTCGCCCGTGGGGAGCATCTGAATCCACAACTTGAAAGCCACTGGCGAGTTGGTTGAAGAGAACTTCACGCACTTCTCTGGCTCTCTGTCCACAATCTGCAGGGAAATTGTGCCGATAGGACCAGCAGGCACACTGACAGTGTCAGCCGTGAACTCCATCTGCTTCACAGCGTTGCGCACCTCCTCGATTTTATCAGCAGGAATCTTCGCCTGCACGGCAGGGTCGTCAAACCGCTCCTTGATGACAGCAAGATTCGTCAGGTCTGCCATCTTGGCATACACTGCACTTTGGCTGTATGGCACAGCCTTGATCTGACTTTCGTATTTTGCCATCTTATCCTTGCCATTCGCTGGGGTTGGCTCTCCATTCGTTCAACACAGGAATCTGGTTCTCCGTGATGTAGCCAGTCTTCAGAGCCACATCCAGCACAGCCTCGTAGTTGGTCAGCGTGATGAGTTTCACCTTCGCATCGTCAAATGCCTTCTTTGCCACATCGAAACCATACGTGTAACTTGCCACCATGCCGATGACCTCACAACCGTTGTTACGAATTGCCTCCACAGCCTTCAGCGATGAACCACCCGTAGAGATGAGGTCCTCAATCACCACCACCTTCATGCCTGGCTTCAGTTCACCCTCGATGAGGTTCTCCAATCCGTGATCCTTGGGTTTGCTGCGTACATACACAAAAGGCTTGTACAGGGCATCAGCCACCAGCGCACCCTGTGGAATAGCACCTGTAGCTACACCTGCCACAGCATCCACTTCAGCGAAGTTCTCCTCGATAATGCGGCAAATCTCCAATTTCACGAAGTTACGCAAATCAGGGTAACTCAATGTCTTGCGGTTGTCGCAATAGAATGGTGACTTCCATCCGCTTGCCCATGTGAACGGATTCTCAGGCTGCAACTTGATAGCCTTAATGTTCAGCAGTTTCGCTGCAAAAATCTTCTCCAATGTCTTCATAAGAATTCTTATTTAAATAGATTATTGTTGCAAAGGTACGGAAAAAAATGCGTACCTTTGCACACAACAACTTAAAAAATATATTTCTATGGCAAAATTTAAGCGTATCCTCCTGAAACTTTCGGGTGAGAGTTTGGCAGGAGAACAGAAGCAGGGCATCAACGTGGAGAGACTCAATCAGTATGCTCAGCAGATTAAGGAGATTGCAGAGATGGGGGTGCAGATTGGCATCGTCATTGGTGGTGGCAACATCTTCCGTGGACTGAGCGGAGCAGGTAAAGGTTTTGATCGCGTGAAGGGTGACCAGATGGGCATGTGTGCTACCGTCATCAATTCGTTGGCATTGTCAAGTGCGCTGGGTGCGATTGGTCAGAAGAACCGTGTGTTGACGGCTATCCGCATGGAGCCTATTGGTGAGTTCTACAACAAGTGGACAGCCATTGAGGCAATGGAGGCAGGTGAGGTGGTCATTATGGGTGCTGGCACAGGCTCTCCTTACTTCACGACAGACACAGGTTCGTCTCTGCGTGGTGTGGAGATTGAGGCAGATGTGATGCTGAAGGGTACACGTGTGGATGGTGTTTATACGGCTGACCCCGAGAAAGACCCGACAGCAACGAAGTATCACGACATTACTTATGCGGATGTGATTGCCCAGAACTTGAAGGTCATGGACATCTCCGCCACAGCGATGTGCATGGAAAACAACCTGCCCATCTATGTGTTCAATATGGATGTAGTGGGTAATTTGAAGAAGGTGATGCTGGGTGAGGATATTGGCACCCTGGTGCATAATTAAAAACAAAAAGAAGCCCTTCTGATGAGAGGGGCTTCTTTTTTATTTCCCGATTAATTTTTTCAAGGCGATGGCAGTTTTGTCGCCATCAGCAACATCCTCTTTGTATTTTTCCTTTGCCTTGTCATTCTGCATGGCTTTGAGCATCCAAGCCTTTGCCTTGGCTGTGTCTTTGATTGTGCCCTTGCCTTTCATGTAGCATTTTGCCAATTGGTATTGCGCCTTTCCATATCCCTGTTGGGAGGATTTCAGATACCACTGGTAGGCTTTCTGGTTGTCTTCAGTCACACCATGTCCTTTGTCGTAGCAACGTCCCACACGGTACTGTGCTTTCTTGTGTCCCTTCTGGGCAGCAGGCAACAGTTTCTTGAAGGCTTGCTCATACTTCTTGGCATCATAGAGTTTCTTACCCTCGTCATAGAGGGCATCAACACTTTGTGCTTTTGCCACGATGCAAAGCATCAATAGCAAAGTGGTCATAATCGTTCGCATATTCATGTCCGTTTGTGATTTATTTTGCAAAAGTAGTGTTTTTAAATGAAAAATGAAAAAGTGTTTCACTTTTTTTCGTACCTTTGCACGAAATTTCACGGAAAATACATTTTTACAGATGAAGAAACAATTGAAGAAGGTGCTTGTCCTGGGCTCTGGTGCCCTGAAGATTGGACAGGCTGGTGAGTTCGACTATTCGGGTAGTCAGGCTCTCAAAGCACTTCGGGAAGAAGGCATCAGGTCGGTGCTGGTGAATCCGAACGTTGCTACTATTCAGACGAGTGAAGGTATTGCGGACAAGGTTTATTTCTTGCCAGTCAATACCTTTTTTGTTACCGAAATCATCAAGAAGGAGCGTCCTGACGGCATCCTCTTGGCATTCGGTGGTCAGACAGCACTGAACTGCGGTACGGAGTTGTTCCAGAAGGGCATCCTGAAGGAGTATGGCGTAGAGGTGCTGGGTACGAGCGT
>JBGUGM010000302.1:0-3741 GCA_045111535.1 Bacteroidaceae bacterium | reverse complement strand
ATTGTGGAAGGCTTGGCAACACGCATCAATGAGCGCAAGGTGGCACGTGTGCTCTTCAACAAACGCATCATCAGCCTCGACATGTCAAGTGTTGTGGCGGGTACAAAATATCGCGGACAGTTTGAGGAGCGTATGCGCAACATCATCAACGAACTGCGTTCTAATCCCGACATCATTGTCTTCATCGATGAGATTCACACCCTCGTGGGTGCAGGTAATCAGGCTGGTCAGATGGATGCAGCCAACATGATGAAGCCTGCTCTTGCAAGAGGCGAATTGCAGTGCATCGGAGCCACCACGCTTGACGAATACCGCAAGAGCATTGAGAAGGATGGTGCCCTCGAACGTCGTTTCCAAAAAGTGATTGTCGAACAGACCACACCCGAAGAGACGCTTACCATTCTCCATAACATCAAAGACCGCTACGAAGCGCATCACAACGTTAGTTATACTGACGAGGCACTCATGGCATGTGTCAGACTTCCTGAACGTTACGTAACTGACCGCAGTTTCCCTGACAAGGCGATTGACGTGATGGATGAAGTGGGCTCACGCGTACGTATAAAGAATATAAGTGTTCCCCAGGAAATAGAAGACAAGGAAGCAGAATTGGCTGCCCTCAACAAGCAGAAGGAAGATGCCGTCAGAGACGAGAATTACGCTCTTGCAGGCACTTATCGTGACCGTGCGAAGATGGCGACTGAGGAGTTGGAGCAGATGAAGAAACAGTGGGAAGCCACTCTTGAAGATAAAAGGCAGAAAGTTACAGAAGAGCACGTGGCACAAACCGTCTCCATGATGACAGGCATCCCTGTCAGTAAGATGGCAAGTGCAGAAGGTATCCGCATGAAAGGAATGCGTGAGGAGTTGAAGAGCAACGTGATTGCACAGGATGCTGCAGTTGACAAACTCGTCAATGCCATCCAACGCAGCCGCGTCGGACTCAAAGACCCCAACCGTCCTATCGGTACCTTCATGTTCCTTGGTCCTACTGGTGTGGGTAAGACGTTCTTGGCAAAGAAATTGGCTGAACACATGTTTGGTTCTTCCGATGCTTTGATTCGTATTGACATGAGCGAATATATGGAGAAGTTCACCGTCAGCAGACTGGTAGGCGCTCCTCCTGGATATGTAGGATATGAAGAGGGTGGCATGCTCACCGAGAAGGTGCGTCGTAAGCCCTACTCTATCGTCTTGCTCGACGAGATTGAGAAAGCGCATCCCGATGTGTTCAACTTGCTTTTGCAAGTGATGGACGATGGTCGTCTGACTGACACGCAGGGACGCACGATTGACTTCCGCAACACCGTCATCATCATGACCAGCAACGTGGGAACCCGTCAACTCAAGGACTTCGGACGTGGTGTCGGTTTCTCTGCAATGGCTGGCAAGGATGACAAGGAAGTGTCACGTTCCGTCATTCAGAAGGCACTCAACAAGCAGTTCTCGCCTGAGTTCCTCAATCGTATCGACGAAATCATCACCTTCGATCAACTGGAACTCGATGCCATTCTCCAAATCATCGGCATCGAACTCAAGGGACTGTATAAGCGTGTTGAAGACCTTGACATGCACCTCGAAATCACTGAGGCTGCCCAGAAGTTCATCGCCGAAAAGGGCTATGACAAGCAGTTTGGTGCACGTCCACTTCGCCGTGCCATCCAACAGCACCTGGAAGACCGCATCAGCGAGATGATTGTGGAAGAAGAAGTGGCTGCTGGCGACACCATATTCGCTGACCTGCACGAGGACAAGGTAGTAATCAGCAAGAAATAAAAGATTATTTTGCCCTATCTTTGAAAAAAACTCTTCTTTTATTTTGCAGTGTCTAAAATTTGCACTACCTTTGCACTCGCTAACGGAAACAGACGTTCTGATAGCAGCACAAAAACGGTGCGTTAGTTCAGTAGGTTAGAATACATGCCTGTCACGCATGGGGTCACGAGTTCGAGTCTCGTACGCACCGCAAAGACCAAACGTTTTCTGAGGTCTCTAAATCAAAAAGGAAACACTGGTGCGTTAGTTCAGTAGGTTAGAATACATGCCTGTCACGCATGGGGTCACGAGTTCGAGTCTCGTACGCACCGCACAAGAAGAGGGGTTCCAAGCAACGTTTGGAACCCCTCTTTCTTTTGTATCCATTCAGTTTCTCACCGATTTCTTTACTTCTTGACAGCCTCTGCCACGATTTCAGCAATGCGACGCACTCCCTTTGCATCGGGATGGATGCCGTCAGCCTGCATCTTGTCACTATCATTGGCAAAAAGTGTGTGGAGGTCTATGACCTGCAAACCATACTGCTGTGCCACTTCCTGCTGGATCGGGATTATTTCATTCTTGATGACTTCATCGCTAATGCCCCACCCTGAACTGATGGCTGGAATAGGTGTGCAAAGATAAATCTGAGGCTTGACTGGCTGTGCATTCTTTGCCTTCTTGCCTTTCTTCGAAGCAGATGCCAACGCTGGGCAAAGAGTCGTAATCATCTGCTGAAGGTCTTGCTTGAATTCCGAAGCATATTTCCAGTTCTGAGGCTTGGAATCGTTGGTGCCTAATTTGATGATGACAATGTCGGGATTGAATGCCAACGCATCACGCCATGCAGTTTCCTTCATGTAGGGCATATCGCCATCGTTCAGCAAAGTGCGTCCACTCACACCAAAGTTCTTCACTAAATAATCCTTGCCAAGACGCTGTTGAAGGATGGCTGGATAGCCATTGACTGGTGCCAGTTCGATGCCGTGACCATCAGTAATGCTGTTACCAATGCAAGCCACACGAATCGCCTCCGCGTTGGGGGCTGGATGTGCATCGAGCCAGTTACCCAGTTCGGTCAGCATCTGGTCATGATATTTGAACCAAGGACCAAAGCCCCATCCGTGACCGCCAGTAGGATAAATGTACATCGTACATTCGTTACCAGCATTGCGCATGGCGGTATAATATGCCACACCATTCGTGACAGGAGGAACCACCGTGTCATCGCTCGACATCAAGATGATGGCAGGAGGAGTCAAATGGCGCTTCACGGCATTCTGCGTAGAGAAGTCGTTCACCATCGCAGGATTCTTCTGGTCTTCACCGAGGAAATTGCGGCAAGAATAGACGTGCGACACACGTTCATCCATCGAAATGACAGGATAGAACAAAATGGAGAAGTCTGGACGCACTTCATAAGGAGAATGGGTAGAGATAACAGATGCCAAGTGACCACCTGCAGAGAAACCCATAATGCCCACATCACGTGGCTGAATGCCCCACACTTTGGCTGAATCGCGCACAATGCGGAAACCCTTCTCCACATCGCCCATCGGGATGGTGCGGTCACCATTCGGCAAACGATAGTTCACCACGAAGAAAGCGATGCCACGCTCATTGAGCCAACCAGACCAGTTGGTACCCTCATGCGTGTTGGACAACACCGAGTAGCCACCACCTGGTATGCCGACAATGGCTCTGCCAGAAGGTTTCTCGGGCAGGAAGCAGACCATTTGTGCTTTGCCGTCTTCGGTCAAATCAATCGTGAATTTTCTTGCCGTTTGTGCTTGTAACGTCATGGCTCCTGTCAACAGGAACATCATGAACGTAAGAAACAAATTCTTTTTCATTGCGATATAAGTTTTGATTGATAATAATTAGGTATAAAAGTCTATGTTAACGTGAGTTCGACGAATTCACCACAGTGCAAGTTGTGTGTCTAAAGTTCTTTCACATACGATGCATGGTTTCTTTGGGAAGAAG
>JBGUGM010000301.1:0-7665 GCA_045111535.1 Bacteroidaceae bacterium | reverse complement strand
AGAAGACATTGACGATGAGGGGAGATTTGTTCTCATTACTTAAATATGTACTATCATTCTGCAGATAGGCTGCCACATGGGCTTGCTACTCTGCTTCTTCTGCCCTACTCTTTTCCTCTTCTATGTTGAGGGCAATGAGCAATTGAGCCACCTCTTTGAGATAAGGATAAGGCTCGCAAGTGCCCAAAGAGAGTTCTTTTGCCAAGTTGTTGATGGCAAGTGGAATACTATTGGCAAAATAGGCTTTCTTCTCCCATAGACCACGATAGCCATAAGCACCCAACACCTGCAAGATGCGGAAAAGTACAAAGAGGTGAAGACGACTTCTAAAAAGTTGACAGTTGACAGTTGACAGTTGGCAGTTAAGTGCATCGAGATATTCGTCAATGAGCAAATCACGCACTTCGTCTGAGAACTTTGCCGATGATTGCCAAAGGAAGGAAGCCACATCATAATAGATGGGACCTCTGCGACCACCTTGGAAGTCAATGAAGTAAGGCTTGCCGTCTTTCAGCATCACGTTACGTGACTGGAAGTCACGGTAGAGGAAGGTGGGTTCTTGTTCATCAAGGAGGTCATCTGCCAAACGTTCGAAGTCCTGTTGAAGTTTGAACTCGTTGAACTCCATTCTCTTGAGTTTAAGGAAGCAGTATTTGAAGTAGTTGAGGTCGAACATGATACTCGTCCTGTCCATTGCCTGTTGAGGAAAACATTTTTCGAAGAAGGTGTCTGCTGTATGGCTGACAATAGGCAGGAATTGGAAACGAGGCAATTCACGGATAGTCGCCTTCAAAGCATCCATAGCCACCGCATCCAATGTTCCATCTGCCTGACGATGCTGTGCCATCAACGCATAGAGAGACGTGTCGCCACAATCCTCCTGCAAATACACCATCCTATCCTCAGAGACAGCCAACACAGCAGGAACGGGTAAGTTGCCCTGTTTGAAACGCTGCGCCAAGTCGATGAATGCCTCATTCTCTTCGACATTAGTACCAATGACCGCAACCAGCCCACGCGCTGGGCGATTTTCTTTTGATAGTTCTTCCCCACCAAATACGCGGAAATATTGGCGGTTGCTGCCTGCACCTGCCAAGGGAACAATGCTCTGAGGCTCTTTCCCTGTCAGCGTCTTGTATAATTGAGAGATTCTTTCCATGCCTTATTCCTTTCGTTTCCAGATGCTCATGACTTTGTTACGCACAGCGATGATATTGAAGATGCTGACAATGACCAACAAAATCACACCCACCATAAGGGCTTGTTCGATGCCTGGCACTTCGAGATCAGGAAAGAAGTTCTCGAACATCTCCAAATAAACACCTCTCACCATCAGCATGATGATGACTGCCAAAATCAGCACCAGCACATTCAGTCCTACCGTCAATGCCTGATAAGGGAAAGACACTTTAACAGGAGAATAGCCAATGAGCAAAAGATTTTCGAGTTTAGTGCTGTTCTTCTGTACGAGCAGGAATACACTCAGCATCAGGATGTAGAACGAGAGGATGCTAATCACAATACCCACCACCATCACGATGCTAACGATGACACGAAGAATAAAGGTCGTCTTCGATGCATCCAGTTTGTCTTCATCTGTTTCGTAATCATGATCTTGTAGGAAACTGGTGATACGGTCATCTGTGGGATTGCTTACCTCCACAATCAAACGTGTCGACTCTTTGGTGGCATTTCCTTCTGCGTATTGCTGATTAGCCCACCGCATAAATTTCTCTGGTACTAAGATCGTATTCAGACGGGAAGAGAAACCTACGATGCAACCATCAAAATCGCCGTGCTGTCCATTGCCGTCCACCTGAATTTGAAGTTTCATAGCCCCAAGAATGCCTTCACTGAGTTTGGGAAGTCCCTTACCCTGTGCATAACCAAAGTTGTAGAGGTCCAGATAGTTCTTGGGGAGGATGATGGGGATTTCGGTACTTCCCTCCTGATAATCCCATGCCTCACTCTCCACATCCACGAATTCGTCAGGCACACTCTCAAAGAACATCTCCGTAGAGAAACTCACGAAGTCTTCGACATCGAAGCGCGCCTTCACATTATAGGAACTGGGAGTGAAGGCACCTATTTTCTCCACAAATGGCTCCGCTTTCAACTCGTCAATATCATCTGCGGAGAACGTATTTTCCGCACCCGTCAAGCCCGAAAGCGCTCCAACCTTTTTGTTGACAATCAGGTAGTCTGCCTTCATGAAACTATCCTCATTGTCCAAAGCCTTATAATCATTGTAGAACTGTACACCCAAAAGGATGATGACCACACCCACCAAGTTGGCGAAGAAGAATCCCACAAACTGCGGAATGCTGATGTGCTGACGTAAAAGTTTCCAAACCAAATTCATCCGGATCACATTTAGAGGTTAAACACTTGGTCATAAGGCAATTCAATGTGCTTGCCAATACTGGTTGTGATGATGCCAGCCCCCTGCTTCTTCGCCTCCGCAGTCATAATTTGCCCCATAATGGAAGCATTCGTATCGTCAAGGTGACTGATAGGCTCATCCACAAACAAGAAATCAAAAGGTTGACAAAGAGCACGAATCAAGGCAACACGCTGTTGCTGACCGAACGACATACGTCCCATCTTGGCATTGAGTTTGTCGCTGACACCCAACATCTCAAACCACTCCAGAATCTGCTCCTTCGTCTGATGACCCGTCAATTTGTTTTTCAGTTCCACATTCTCCCATGCTGTCAGTTCTGGAAACATCCTGAGTTCCTGCCACAATAAAGCAAAGTGCTGCTTTCGGATGTCCGTCCAACGAGCCACAGAATATTTGCGGATATCCTCTCCGTCGAAAAGAATCTTCCCCTGATAGTCGTGTCGGTAGCCATAAATATAACTGCACAGCGATGACTTTCCCGTGCCTGAATTGGCTTCCACGAGATAGAGTTTTCCCTTCTCAAACATCACATTCTTCTGCCAAATGCCACTCACAACATCCGTGCGACTCTGAAACACATTTGGCAATGTATCAACCAGTTGTATCTTATCCATTAAAGTAATTGTTTCAAGAAATTCTCATTCTTGTTTTTCAGTTCGATGGTCAATGTCACCTCATTGGCAGAAGCGGATTTCAGCACAGCAGACTGGAGTTTCTTCAGAGGTCCTACCAAGAAGGACATACCAGCGCTCTTGGCAAAATCCACCAATGGGACTTTCTCCATATCCACATAAATGTAGCACTTGCTGTTCTTGATATCGCTCTTCTGAGCATCCAATGATTTCGTGCCTTTTCCCTGAATGGCATTGGCAGAAGAGAAGAACAGGTTCTTATCTTGCACACCCCACAGATACGACTCATCATCCATCGTCAGCACATACTGATTCTCACCCTTATCACGCATCGTCATACCATAATCCTTCATGCTCTCCTTCCAGTCGTTCACATCGGCAAGGAAGTCCGAGTTCTTCAGTTCGGCATATACCATGTACTCAGGAGCATTCTCTGGGTCAAAGTTCTTCATCTGCAATTCCAATGCTACATCGCCATCCACCGCTCTTAGCATCTGCTCAATGTCAACAGCACGTTCCAACATGAAGAGCATCTCCTTGGTTGACTTGCTTTCTTTCAATTTGCCCAACGCCCATTCGCCTTTCACATTCGTTCCCATCCAAATGACAGCGTTATCCGACATGCGCTCGATATACTTTCCCTCTATCGTGCCAAAGTTCTTGTCTGCCTCATCCAGCATCGCCTGTGCCTTGTCGGTCTTGCCCCACACCTTTGTCTTGAAGGATGCCTTACCATTTTCAAAGTTCAAAGACAAGAGAGCATCGATGTCTTTCACATCTACAGACGTAGGCATCAACGCTGACAGCACTTCCGAGAGGAGATCCTTGCCCAATTTACCATTCGTATAAGTGACCAAATCCTCGTCTTCAGCATTCATGCGGTCATACGCTTCTGTGCTGATGAAACTGTCATCTTCCTTCAATGCCATCAGTTCACGTGCCAGTTTACTGGTCGTAGAAGTGCCCTTGCCACTCATTGATGCTAACAAAAGGAAGGTATTCTTATCATAGGAATAATAGATGTCGTCCAGCAACGTGCCACACATCAGTCCATTCTTCTCTTGTGGCTTCGATGCCATTCCCTGCTTGTTGAGTAACTGAAGGAAATCCTTGACATCACCCTCATCGTTCATTTTCATGGTCAACCCGAAAGTGTCTTCACCCATCATGAAAAGATACAATGGCATACTGAAATCAATGCCCATCTTCATGGGATCATCAATATATCCTTTCACCGTCTTCAAGTCCTTACCCTTCACCATCGCCACAAGCGATGCATCCAACATCTTCATCATCTTTGAATGCTTGAAGTCAGCCTTCTCCGAGACGGACTTGAGGTCAGCCTTCACCACCAACGTTGCATTCGCAGGAATCGCTTTCTGATAGTCTGTGTTGGAACATGAACACAATGCTATGACCACCAACACTAATGCTGCAATGAGTTGAATCTTCTTCATATTGCTTTTATTGATTGATTAAATTCATCAGATGTACAGCCACCAACGCTGCTGTTTCCGTGCGCAGACGACTCTTGCCCATAGTTGCACTCTGAAAACCTTTCGCTTCAGCCATCTTCACTTCTTCTATGGAGAAGTCTCCTTCGGGTCCCACCATCACTAACACATCCTCTCCATTCTTCACGGCATCCTTCAACGCCACTTTCTCACCTAATCCTTCCTCTTCATAACAATGACAGATGAACTTCTGCATGGATTTTCCACTCACCTTTTCTCGTTCCTCTATCTTCTGCAGAAATGTCTTGAGGTCTGTCATCTCGTTCAGGATGGGCTTCCATGCCTTATGGCTCTGCTTCATGGCTGAAACGAGTATCTTCTCGATGCGCTCCGTCTTGATGACAGTCCTCTCCGACCATCTACACTTCAAGAACGTGAGTTCGTCAAAGCCTATCTCTGTGGCTTTCTCAGCAAACCACTCTGTCCTGTCCATGTTCTTTGTCGGGGCCATTGCCAGATGCAGATGTGGTAACCATTGACGTTCCTGCGGCAACGTCTCTTCGATGCGATACAGGCAACGTTTCTTCGTTGCCTCGGTTACCACAGCACGATAGAAAGTTCCCTCTCCATCCATCAGCATCATCTCATCGCCCATCTCCATCCTCAAAACACGAACAGCATGCTGAGCCTCCTCTTCAGGAAGTTCAATCGCATGGGATGCGTCAGGAACATAGAAGAAACGTACCTCTTTCATTTTTTACTTATTTACAGGAAACTCGTGCGTATGCAGGCAAGTCAATAGATGCAAAGTCCTTATCCAAATACTTGAAGTAACCTGTGATGCCAATCATGGCTGCGTTGTCAGTCGTGTAGGAGAACTTCGGAATGAAGATTTTCCAATGATAACGCTTGGCATGGTCACGGAACGCATTGCGGAGGCCATTGTTTGCACTCACACCTCCAGCCACAGCCACCTGCTTGATGCCAGTGTCCTTCACTGCTTTGCGCAACTTCTTCATCAGGATATCCACAATGGTCTTCTCCAACGATGCCGCCAAGTCCTCCTTGTGATGCTCGATGAAGTCAGGGTCTTCCTTTATCCAATCCCTCAAATGATAGAGGAACGAAGTCTTCAGCCCTGAAAAACTATAGTCATAACCTGCAATGTCTGGCTTCGAGAACTCGAATGCTTCTGGATTGCCCTGACGTGCCAACTTATCAATGATAGGACCACCAGGGTAGCCAAGACCCATCACCTTCGAACACTTGTCAATCGCTTCACCTGCCGCATCGTCGATGGTCTGCCCCAAAATCTCCATGTCCTTATACGAGTTCACCTTCACAATCTGACTGTTGCCACCACTCACGAGCAAACACAAGTAAGGGAATGTCGGCTGGTCGTGGTCATCCTCATTCTCTCTGATGAAATGCGCCAGCACGTGACCCTGCAGGTGATTAACATCAATCATCGGAATACCCAAACTACGAGCAAAACCCTTTGCAAAACTGACACCCACCAAGAGGCTTCCCATCAAACCAGGTCCACGCGTGAACGCCACCGCATTAAGGTCTTCCTTCGTGATACCCGCCCGTTTGATGGCAGCATCCACCACAGGCACGATATTTTGCTGATGAGCACGGCTTGCCAACTCTGGCACCACCCCACCATATTCCTCATGTACCGCTTGCGAGGCAGTCACATTGCTCAGCAGAATCCCATCTTTGAGCACTGCCGCACTCGTATCGTCACATGAACTTTCTATTGCCAATATAAACATAAACTTCTCTTTTTATGCCTTGCTTCCACATTCGCCCAGCGCGTGGGCTGGTCAATAAGTCAATGTCTCCAAACCTTCTTCTGTCATCACATAGGTGTGTTCCCACTGTGCCGAATCGCTGTAATCATCTGTCACTACAGTCCATTCGTCGTCACTATCCACAAACACCTGCCATCCACCCGCATTGATCATCGGTTCGATGGTGAACACCATGCCAGGCACCAACAGCATACCCGTACCTTTCTTGCCCCAATGCTCCATGTCAGGATCTTCGTGGAACGCGTTGCCCACACCATGTCCACAGAGGTCACGCACGACGGTGTAACCATTCTTATGTGCATGCTTCGTGACTGCCGCAGCAGAATCACCCACAAACGTATAAGGTTTGCAAGCCTCCGCACCAATTTCCATGCACTCTTTCGCCACTTGCACCAAACGTTCACGCTCAGGTGTCGTCTTGCCAATAATAAACATACGGCTCGCATCTGCAAAGTAACCATCCAAAATCGTGGTGCAATCCACATTGATGATGTCACCCTCCTCCAAGATGTCCTCCTCCGAAGGGATACCATGACACACCACCTCGTTAATGCTCGTGCAGCAACTCTTGGGGAAGCCCTCATAGTTGAGCGGTGCAGGGATGCCACCATGCTTCGTCGTGAAGCCATACACCAACTGGTCAATTTCCAGCGTTGACATACCCTCACGAATTTTCTCTTGCACCAGGTCAAGCACTGCTGTATTCAATACACCCGCCTTGCGGATGCCTTCTATCTGTTCTGGAGTCTTAATCAATTCACGCTTAGGCACAAGATACCCTTTGTTCTGAAAATACAGAATCTTCTTGTCCATCTCTGTGAGCGGCTGTCCGCTCTTCACGCGCCAATTCCTTGGATTTTTCTTCAACAATCCCATTTCCTTCTTTGAAAGTCTTTTTACACTGCAAAGTTACTGACTTTTTCCCACACATCATACCAAAAACACCACATTATTAAATTATTTTCAGAATTCATTTGTTCAAATCACTTTCTTTTACGAATTTTGCACTCACAATTACCAAAACAAACAAACTAATGAAAAGATTGAAAACTGCAGTCATCGCATTGCTCGCTTTGGGAGCCATCGCTTGTACGGGTGAAAAGAAACCCGAAGGACCAGAACGCATTGTCGAGGACATTGACCCTCAGACAGGCATTATTTCCCTGCGCGACTACACCCTGAACGACACCATCACCATCAACGGGAAACTTTACAACTACTCTTGCTGTTTCGAACACGTTGATTCCATGCCCGTGCTCATCAATCCGCAAGGACTTGAATATCACGAGAGCCGTGCGAGCATCGACATCACACGTGAAGGCACCAAAGTGTTCAGCAAAACTTTCTATAAGAGTAAT
>JBGUGM010000300.1:0-17804 GCA_045111535.1 Bacteroidaceae bacterium | reverse complement strand
GACAGCCACGTAGCCAATCCATTCCTGAATGCCATAGGCACCTGCCTTGTCATAAGGTTGATATGTATCCACATAGTAGGCTATCTCGTCGTCAGTCAAAGCGGCAAAAGTGACTTTGGAAGTGGAAGCGAACTGAGTGGTCTTCTCCTTCGTGACAATGGATACACCCGTGATGACTTCGTGGGCATGACCAGAGAGTTCCCGGAGCATCTGCATCGCCTCTCCCCTATCCTTGGGCTTACCCAGCACCTGCCCGTTATCATACACAATAGTGTCTGCCGTGATGATCATCTCGTCGTCAGCCATCGTTCGCTTGTATGCCTCTGCCTTCTTGCCAGAGATAAACATCGGGATCTCTTCGCCCTTGAGGGTATCAGGATAACTTTCGTCAATGTCTTGCAATGTCCTGACTTCGAAATCGATGCCAAGGCCACCCAACAACTCTTTGCGACGCGGAGAGTTGCTGGCAAGAATGACGCGATACCCCTCTACCAACCGAAAGCCGTGCTGTTGAACATCCATTTATCTTGTGCTTTTAAGATTAGTTCCAGAATGTCGCGCGCACATCCCTGCCCTCCATTCTTGTGAGAGATGTAGGTGCAGATAGATTTGATTTCTGGGGCTGCATCAGCAGGGCAACATGACAAACCACACGTAGTCAATACCTCATAATCAGGGATGTCATCACCTACATAAACAATCTCCTCGTCTTTCAACTGATACTTCGCCTTCAAGTCATTGTACGCTCTGATTTTCACAGCAGCACCAAGTACCACATCTCTCAATCCAAGACTTTCGTAACGGATGCGCACTGCTTGTGTCCTACCACCTGTAATGATGGCAAGAATGAGTCCACACTTCACAGCATGCTGCATGGCATAACCATCCTTGATGTTGACAGTCCGCATAGGTTCCCCATTAGGGTGCTGAGGAATCGTCTCGCAGGAGAGGACACCATCCACATCAAAAAAGACGGCACGTATTTTCTTCAAATCGTAGTTAATCATTGTGTATGCTTTTGCTCATAAGTTCATAAATCTTCTGCAAATCAGGCATGGCGGCAAGCAATTCCATTTGTTTGGCAATCACGTTCTCGTCCCAACGCACAGCAGGACCCGTTTGTGCTTCACGAGGCGACATTGAGTAGAGTTTGGCTGCTGTCTCATCAATCAATGGGAGCATCACACTGAACGGAATATTGCCATGCTCTTGCAATAATCGAGCGCCCAAACTGAAACAGTGGTTGGCGAAATTACAACAGAACACAGCCGACAGATGCAGATACTTCCTATTCTCACTATCAAGTTCATATACGGTGTCGGAGATGGTCTTGGCAAGGGCTTTCAAGAATTGCAAATCTTCTTCCCTCTTTGCCTCAACAAAGCAAGGTATCACACTGAAATCCACCTCTTTATTCTTAGAGAAGGTTTGCATGGGGTAAAACACTCCACGACGATCAAAAGGCAGGACATCCATTTGGACACTTCCTGCTGTGTGGACAAACAATTGCCCCTCACGACCTTCTTGCAAAGAGGATGCCACAGAGGGCAACGCAGAATCCTTCACTGAGATGATGAACACATCTGCATTCTCCACCACTTCTTTCAAATTGGTCGTATATGCGCTTTTGAGGACAGAAGCCAAAGCACTGGCTGATGCTTCCGTTCTGCTATACACCTGCACTATTTCATGTCCTGCACGAAATAGTGTTTTACCCAAATTTGTGGCAAGATTACCAGCCCCTATCAAAACGACTCTCATACTTCTTCAGGAAAAGGTCCTACATGTACATTCTCCCATTTCAAATTATCTTCATCTTGTGGCTTGCGCTCAATGGCAGGATAGCCAACACCGATGACACATTCGGCTGTCAGATTCTCTGGATAACGAAGCAAAAAACGGAGCACATTGTCAGAAGGCTCGCCATTCTCCATGAAACGGTTGCGTATCTGGCACCAACAAGAACCCAAACCAAGGTCTGCTGCCTGATACTGCATCGTAACAGCAGCCAAAGAAGCATCCTCACACCATGCATCCGTCACTTCCCTATCGCCCAGCACAACAATCGCCACCTTTGCCCCTGCGATAAATTGACTGCCCATCGGTCGGCACAGCGAAATCTTCTCCAAAAGTGCCTTGTCATCCACCACCACAAAGTGCCAAGCCCGTGTTCCCTTGCTCGTGGGCGACATCAGTGCAGCACGAAGAATCGTCTGCAAGTCTTCTGGCTTAATGTCTTCGTCCGTGAACTTGCGCACACTGCGACGCTTCTGCACTAATTCTCTGAAATTTTCCATTGCTTTTAAATTAAATATGTGAATTTTTGCGTAAAGTTAGCAAACTTTCGTCATACAAGCACCATCTTTGAGAGTTTTTTCCTATCTTTGCCCTTACTTTTAAGAATTTGTAAGAACTGAATGGAAATTTTATGGCTAAAAGAAGAAGATTCACTTGGGTTTGGGTGGTGCTGTGCATCATTATAGTGGCTGGTGCTTGTGCTTGGTGGGTATATCGGAGTGGTTTCAGGTTGAACGAACCGACTTACATCTATATTGATGCCGACGACACAGTGGATTCTATCGCCCAGAAGACAGAGCGTCAAACTAACCCCGAAAGCATGCGGGTGTTCCATCTGTATGCAGGACTACTGAATCTGAAGGACAAGATTCGTACAGGACGCTATGAGGTAACATCTGATTTGACGATGTTGAACTTCATCCGTGACATTCGCAACCACAATGAGAAGCCAATCATGCTAGTTGTTCCATCTACCCGAACTATGGATCAGATGGCAGGGAAACTGGCGAATCAATTGATGGTGGACTCTGCTTCCATTGCCCAATATCTCAGGGACGAAAGCAATATCAAGGCATTGGGCTATACGAAAGAATCATTGCCAGGAATGTTCATTCCCAATACTTATGAAGTGTACTGGGACGTCAGCATTGAAAAGTTGATGGAACGTATGCAAAAAGAGAGTATAGCGTTCTGGAATGAGGAGCGCGTGGGCAAGTTGAAGGAAGTGAGTGAATATGCAGGTGAAACAATGACGAAAGAGAAGGTCATCACATTGGCTTCCATCGTAGATAGTGAAACTGCCAACAATGGCGAGAAACCCACGATTGCCGCTCTCTACATGAACAGACTCCGCAAGCAGATGGCATTGCAAAGCGACCCGACGGTCATTTATGCCGTAGGTGATTTCTCTATCCGCAGAGTTCTCCACGAGCATCTGAAAGTGGGATCGCCCTATAACACCTACCGCAACATTGGGCTGCCTCCTGGTCCTATCCGTGTGCCCAGCATTGCAGGTATCGATGCGGTGCTGAATCATGACAGGAACGACTATATCTATATGTGTGCCAAGGAAGACTTCTCGGGCACTCACAACTATGCTGTTTCTTACGGGGAACATCTGCGCAATGCGGCTCGCTACACGAAAGCGCTGAATGAGCGAGGCATCCATTAACAACTAACTATCATGACGATGATTCAATCTCTTCAGAAACCACTGCTGTTGATTGCCTTAACAGTAGCAACATTCACTGCTACAGCACAACGCAAAGAAACCATTCTGCGTAATGGCTGGAAATTCTCACGTGGCGAAGGACTCGATGCAACAGTTCCATCGGAAGTGGATTTCAACGACAGTAAGTGGCAAACCGTGCAAGTGCCACACGACTGGGCGATTAGTGGGCCATTTAATAAAGAGATTGACAAACAGACAGTTGCTATTGAACAGAACGGAGAGAAACAAGCTACAGAAAAAACTGGACGTTCTGGATCTTTGCCTTGGATTGGCGAGGGTTGGTATCGTACCACGTTCAAAGTCGATAAGAATACACAACGTGTTGTTCTCAACTTTGATGGGGCGATGGCTGAACCTGAAGTCTATGTGAATGGCATGAAAGTTGGTGAATGGAAATACGGGTACACTCCTTTCAACATTGATATCACAGGTGTTGTGAATGGTGACGATACCCCCAACACATTTGCTGTTCATCTAAAGAACATCGAAGAGAGTAGTCGTTGGTATCCAGGTGCAGGAATCATCCGTCCTGTCACATTGATTGAGACCAATATGTGTCATATTCTTGATTGGGGCATCAATGTGGAAACAAAAGATTGGAAATGGGCAAAAAATACTGCCACCATCAAACTTTCTGCTGATATAGAATTAGGTGAACAAAAAAATTGCATTGTACGTTTCTCCACACAGGGTCATACCATTGATATTACACCTGTCACCCCAATAACGGAACGCTGGTATTCACATGGAAAAACCATGACGATGAACCTTGTGACTGTTGATACTCCAGACCGTGCTTATGCTACCACAGAAATAACGTTAGAAGACGTAGAGGCTTGGACTCCTGAGAACCCTAAACTCTATGATCTGACTGTCACTATCATCGCTGACAACGGAAAGGGAACTATCCTTGACCAGAAGACTGTGAAGTACGGCATCCGCACGCTAGAAGTAACTGCTGATGGAGGTTTTCTGCTGAACGGAGAAACAAGAAAAATCAAGGGTGTCTGTTTGCACCACGACCTTGGCATGTTAGGAGCAGCAGTGAACAAAGCGGCACTCATTCGACAAGTGGAACTTCTGAAGAGCATGGGATGTGATGCAATCCGTACTTCCCATAACATCCCCAGCCAGATGCAAATGGAGGTGTATGACTCCCTTGGCATGATGGTGATGGCGGAGAGTTTCGACATGTGGAAATACCCAAAGGTCAGGAACGGTTATGCGCAATTCTATCAAGATTGGTGGCGAAGTGACCTCTGGAATCTGGTGAAAGCCCATCGGTTACATCCCTCCATTGTGATGTGGTCTATCGGCAATGAGATTCCTGAGCAGGGTTCTAAGGAGGGCAACCGAATGTGTCGTGAGATGCAAGACTTTGTCCACAACCTTGACCCAACCCGTCCTGTCACATCGGGTATGGATCGTATCGATAATGCTATCGCTACAGGCTTTGCACAAGTGCTTGACATCCCGGGCATCAACTATCGCACCCACCGATACGAAGCCGCATACGAGAGACTGCGTCATGGATTCGTCCTTGGCAGTGAAACAGCATCCACTATTTCTTCACGTGGAGTGTATAAATTCCCTGTTGAACGTCTCGATGGCAAGGCATATGAAGACGGGCAATGCTCCAGTTATGACGTAGAGGCTTGTTGGTGGTCGAATGTGCCTGAGGAGGATTGGCTCCTGCAAGACGACAAGGATTGGGTGATTGGCGAATTCGTGTGGACAGGCTTCGATTATCTCGGTGAGCCAACTCCTTATGATGAATATTGGCCCAGCCGCTCTTCTTACTTTGGTATCTTCGATTTGGCAGGACTTCCCAAAGACAGATATTATCTCTACCGTTCCCGTTGGAACAACGAGGAGAACACCATTCATCTCCTACCCCACTGGACATGGCCTGGACGTGAAGGACAGATTACTCCCGTCTATTGCTACACCAACTACCCTACTGCCGAACTTTTCGTGAATGGGAAATCGCAAGGAAAGATTTCCAAGAAGACAGACGTGCATCAAGGTTTTGGCAAGGAGGGACGTATCTCCGACATCAATGATCCAGCCATTGACCGCTACCGTCTGCGTTGGAACAACGTCAAGTACGAGCCTGGCGAAATCAAAGTGGTGGTATATGACGAGAACGGAAAAGAAGTAGGAACAGAAACAATTAAGACTGCAGGCGCGCCATCATCCATTCAACTCACAGGTGACCTCGGTACTCCCATCAAACCCATCAAAGCAGATGGCGACGACATGACATTTATTACAGTCAACATTCTCGACAAAGACGGTAATCTTGTCCCCGATGCCAATAATCAAATCAATGTTGAAGTGACAGGCTCAGCCCGTTTCAAAGGCATTTGCAATGGTGACGCCACCAGTCTTGAAGTTTTCACGAAGCCAACAATGAAAGCCTTTCACGGACAACTCGTCATTGGCATCCAAAGCATTGGGAAGAAAGGAACTGCTACTGTAAAAGTAAGTGGTAAAGGTTTGAAACCTGCCACAGCCACCTTCTTTGCCCAATAACTTCATTCAACTCATTCATTCCATTAGACCCATAAAATAACAAAGATATGAATTACGGTTTTGTTAAAGTTGCATCAGCCATTCCTTCCCTGAAGGTTGCCGATTGCTCGTACAACATCCAGCAGATTGAAAGCCTCATCGTGCAGGCAGAAGGCAAGGGTGTTGAAATCATCGCGTTCCCTGAACTCTGCATCAGTGGATACTCCTGTCAAGACCTTTTCGGACAGCAGTTGCTCCTCGAGAAGTGTGAAGAGAGCCTCTTCAAGTTGCTTGATTTCACACGTTCTCTGCAAATCATCGCCATTGTCGGAATGCCCATCATGGTAAGTGGACTGCTGATGAACTGCGCTGTAGTCGTGCAAGGCGGTAAGATTCTTGGCATCGTGCCTAAAACTTTCTTACCGAACTATAAGGAATTCTATGAGCAGCGTTGGTTCGCACCATCTACTGCTGCCGATGCCCGTCAAGTTCACCTCTGCGCACAAACAGTTCCTTTCGGTTGCAATATTCTCTTCCACACCCCAAAGACATGCTTTGCTATTGAGATTTGCGAAGACCTTTGGGCACCAGTTCCTCCCAGCAGTGAACTGGCTTTGAAGGGTGCTGAGATTATCTTTAACCTGAGTGCTTCTAACGAACTGATTGGCAAAAACCAATATTTGCTTTCGCTCATCAGTCAGCAGAGTGCACGATGCATCGCTGGTTATGTATATAGTTCCTGTGGCTTTGGTGAATCCACACAGGATGTAGTATTTGCGGGCAATGCCCTCATCTACGAAAACGGTACGCTCATTGCCCGCAGCAAGCGCTTCAGTCTTGAAGAGCAGATGGTTATCAGCGAGATTGACACTGAGCGTCTGCTTACTGAGCGTCGTCACAACACGACCTTCGGCGAAAATGTACGTCTTTGCTCTCAACTTGCAAGTGCCAACGCCCAACTCACCACTGTTCATGTTCAAAGCCAAACAGTCAATCCTTCCTACGGGTTTGAACTCACACGTTGGATTAATCCACATCCATTCGTGCCAGGTGGAAAGGAACTGAATGAACGCTGTGAAGAAATCTTCTCCATTCAGACTTCAGCACTTGCCAAGCGCATTGTTCATACTGGTGCACGTAGCATCGTCATAGGCATCAGTGGTGGACTCGATTCCACACTTGCTCTGCTTGTATGCGTCAAGACCATGGATTTGCTCCAGCGTCCACGCAAGGAGGTCATCGGTATCACCATGCCAGGCTTTGGCACTACAGACCGCACTTACCAAAATGCGATGGCGTTGATGAAGTCACTCGACATCACCATCAAGGAAATCAGCATCAAGGAGGCTTGCATACGCCACTTCCTTGACATTGGTCACGACATCAACAACCACGATGTCACCTATGAGAATTGCCAAGCACGTGAACGTACACAAATCCTTATGGATGTAGCCAATCAGTGTAATGGTTTTGTTATTGGTACAGGTGACCTCAGCGAGTTGGCTCTCGGTTGGTGCACTTACAATGCTGACCATATGTCCAATTATGGCGTCAACACTTCCATTCCAAAGACATTGGTCAAGTACCTCGTCAAGTGGGTGGCACTCACCAGTGTGGATGAAGCATCGAAGGCAACCCTTCTCGACATCATCGAGACCCCAATCTCTCCTGAACTCATTCCTGCCAACGCTGATGGTACTATCAACCAGAAGACAGAAGACCTCGTGGGGCCTTACGAACTCCATGACTTCTTCCTCTACAATTTCCTCCGAATGGGTTTCCGTCCTGCCAAGATTTTCTATCTGGCAAAGCAGGCATTCATCAAACAAACTTACAGCGAGACTTCGGAACTTGAAATGGAAGTGGGCTCATACGATGAAGAGACCATCCGCAAGTGGCTTCACACCTTCTGCCGTCGCTTCTTCACTCAGCAGTTCAAACGCAGTTGTCTGCCTGATGGTCCTAAAGTTGGTTCTGTCAGCCTTTCACCTCGTGGCGACTGGCGTATGCCAAGTGATGCCAGCAGTGCCGATTGGCTTTCTGACTTAGAAGATTGATGTGACCCATCACCACCCCATTCAACCCATTAACTTATTACCCCATGCCAACAGTTGACGACAAAAAAGTAATCTTTTCGATGGTCGGCGTCAGCAAGATCATCCCACAAAATCAGAAGCAAGTACTCAAGAATATCTACCTCTCCTTCTTCTATGGTGCTAAAATTGGTATCATAGGTCTGAATGGTGCCGGTAAGTCCACCCTCATGAAGATTATTGCTGGACTTGACCAGCAGTTTCAAGGTGAAGTGGTGTGGAGTCCTGGTTATACGGTAGGCTATCTGCCACAAGAACCTCCTCTCAACGAGGAAAAGACAGTGAAGGAGAACGTCATGGAAGGTGTGCAGCACATCTATGATGCTCTTGCCGAGTATGACCAGATTAACGACAAGTTTGGGCTTCCTGAATACTACGAAGACCCTGACAGGATGGAGAAACTGATGACTCGCCAAGCAAAGTTGCAGGACATCATCGATGCCACTGACGCATGGAACATGGATTCCAAACTCGAACGTGCCATGGATGCTCTTCGTTGTCCTCCTGGTGATTGGAGTGTGAAGACCCTCTCTGGTGGTGAGCGTCGTCGTGTGGCTCTTTGCCGACTTCTTTTGCAGAAGCCTGATGTGCTCTTGCTCGATGAGCCCACCAACCACCTTGATGCTGAATCCATAGACTGGCTCGAACAGCACCTCCAACAATATGAAGGCACTGTCATCGCAGTCACCCATGACCGTTATTTCCTTGACGATGTTTCTGAATGGATACTAGAACTTGACCGTGGTGAGGGCATCCCTTGGAAGGGTAACTACTCCTCATGGTTGGAGCAGAAGAGCAAACGTATGGAACAGGAAGAGAAGACTGCTTCGAAACGCCGCAAGACACTTGAACGTGAGTTGGAATGGGTACGCATGGCTCCTAAGGCACGTCAGGCAAAGGGAAAAGCACGTCTAAATTCCTACGACAAGATGCTCAACGAAGAACAGAAGCAGAAGGAGGAGAAACTCGAGATATTCATCCCGAATGGTCCTCGTTTGGGTAATAAGGTCATCGAAGCACAGCACGTTGCCAAGTCCTTCGGAGAGAAGACCCTCTTCACCGACCTCAACTTCAACTTGCCACCTAACGGCATCGTAGGCATCATTGGTCCTAATGGAGCAGGTAAGACCACTCTTTTCCGTTTGATTATGAGTTTGGAGAAGGCTGATGCAGGCACTTTCGAAGTGGGCGAAACTGTCAAACTCTCTTATGTGGATCAGCAGCACAAGGACATTGACCCCGAGAAGACAGTCTATCAAGTGGTGAGTGGTGGCAATGAAACCATTCGTATGGGAGGCAGAGACATCAATGTACGTGCTTACCTCTCTCGCTTCAATTTCAATGGTGCTGACCAAGAGAAGAAATGTGGTGTCCTCTCTGGTGGTGAGCGCAATCGTCTTCACCTTGCCATTGCTCTGAAGCAAGAAGGAAATGTACTGCTGCTCGACGAGCCCACCAACGACATCGACGTGAACACTCTCCGTGCTTTGGAGGAAGGTCTTGAAGCATTTGCTGGATGTGCTGTCATCATCAGCCATGACCGCTGGTTCTTGGATCGTATCTGCACCCACATCCTTGCTTTCGAAGGTGACGGAAACATTTTCTACTTCGAAGGTTCCTACACCGACTACGAAGCCAACAAAGCAAAACGCCTCGGACTTGAAGAACCGAAGCGCATCCGTTACAGAAAACTGTTAGATGAATAAAAAGAACATGTCCGTCATCAGGCGGACATGTTTTTTATATTAATAATGTGTTACCACTTAATCCATGGGTGGTAGTCATAACGAGTGGGATAATCCTCTGGAGCAATGCGCACCACCGTATTGGCTTCCTTACCCAAAAGGAACTTATCGATAAAGGCTTCCACTTCAGGATACTGCACCTCGGGGAGTTGGCAATGTCCATGACCTGCTACGATTGAATAGCCAAAGCGATCAGCAATGCCGAAACGCTCCCACACCTTCTGTGCAGCATTGGCTGACACATACATGGAAGGGTCAGCAAGCCATTCGTAATCAGGGTTACCCAGCAAGAGCACAGCACGTGGACAGCACATGGCAACGAGTTCATGGCGGTCATGAGGCAATCTGTTCACCTTCTCCTCTCCGAACTGCTCTTTCAAACTCTCCTTGAACCAGTTGTAATCTGTCTTGTCCAGGTTCTCCACATTACCCAAAGTGCGAGAGAAACGCCATGAAGCAGCACCGCCACCACCAGGTTCCTGTGCAATGGTGAGGGCAACACGCTCATCGAAAGCACCACAGAAGAGTGCCATCTTACCAGCGTAAGAGCAACCCGTCACACCAATGTGTGCCATATCTATCTTCGTCACTTCAGGACCCAGTTTCTGCAAACCATCCAACAGACGGCTAAAGCCCCATGCCCATTCGCTGTAAGCACCATTCTCCTTCAGTTCGGGATAGAGTTTGTCAAAGGCGTAACTTCCACGTCCAGCACCTCCACCACGATTCATCTGGGAATAACTGTTCACCTGACGCTCGTAGAACACCATCATGGCAATGTTGCGACCAGTGAAGAGTTTGCGTGGCAGCGCATTGTTGCTGGCACCAATGATGAGCGGATAAGGTGCAGTACCTTCCTTTGGATAGAAAATAGGAGTGGAAAGCGTCAGCACCTGACCATTGACATGCACATCCACAATCAGCGTATCGCCTGACATACGTGCATCAATGTCATCCATAGACACCGTAGGCTTCGTACCGATTTCATAATGCTGAATCAGGTGGGCAATCTCCGAACGACGCTGTTGCCACTGCTTCAAGTTCTTCGCTTCCTTCTTACCATTAGCGAAAAGGAAAGGATTGGGCAGTGTGGTCATTTCTGGCAACTGGTCAGCGGTGCCATACTTAGGTTCAGCATACTTGGCTTCTGTGTTTTCTACTGAAAAAACAAGAGGCATCTGATTCTTTTGTGCCAACATTGGTTGTGCACACACCAAAGAGCATCCCAACAAAAGGGAACTGATTAGGGTTTGTTTCATAAAGAGTAATAGGTTAGATGATTATTGTTTTTGGTTGTTATATGTGATTGATTTTCTTTTGAATGATTGTTATTTGTTCGACTAATCCTTATAGAAGTCTATATTCTCTTTCGTCAGCAGTTCTATCGCCATGTAGTGGTCACGTTTGATGTTCATTTTCAGCACGCTGGTGTTGAACATCGAGCGGAAGCAATCCAAGCCCTGCGACTGCGGATGCTGTGCAATAAGGAAGTCCGCTGAACCATTCTTGATGCACTGCACATTGGCATCGACAGCATCATATCCCAGCAGCGTCACATGCGGATGTTTTGGCATCTCTGTTCGCAAGAAATCCGCGATGATGTGGATGGAGGAGTTGAAGCACAGCGCATGGCGTATCTCTGGATTCTCCGTAAAGAAATCACGCATGATTTCACGCATACCCTGCTTATCATACACATACAGGTTCACATCCACAATCTCAATGTCAGGGTTATGCTCCTCCATGTATTTGCGGAAACCAACCTCACGATTCATCTGCTGTCGGCTCGCCACTCTACCTTCACCCAGCACTTTGAAAAGCGCCATCTTCTTGGTGGAGGCATCTGCAGCCAATGACATGATGCGTCCCGAGAAGGCACCGCTCTGCAATGAGTCCTGTCCATAGAAGATTCTATGATTGAACTCTGGCCAGTTTGAGTCGAGCAAGGCGTAAGGAATCTCACGCTCATCCAGTTGAGTCGTGAACTTCGCCATAATGTTATAGTTAAAGATCGGACCGATAATGACGGTATCAGGATTGGAGTCCAGAAGGCTCTGGCATTCCACTTTGAAGGATTCTGTATTGAAGGGATCGTAACGGAACACCTTGAAGGAGATTTTGAAGTCATTGTAACGTCTTGCGCCATCCATCAGACCATTCTCTACACGTGCCCAATAACTGTCCACCTCATGCATGGGCAGGATGGCGGCGAACTGGTGTACATTATGCGAAGCGAGTGCCGACGCATAATGGTTGGGGGTGTAATTGATTTCATCCAACACTTTCTGCACTCTTTCCATGCTGATAGGCGAAACATTGCCGCGACCATGAATGATACGATCAACGGTGCCTACCGACACCCCAGCCCTTTCCGCTATGTCCTTAATACGTATCTTGGACGTAATCTCCATATTCTTTTTTACCTTATCAATACTTTTGAATCCTAAAATCTCTCACCTACCGAAAAGACGGTTTTGTGAAAAAACTGTGCAAAGTTAACGCTTTTTAATCATATATAAATTTAATTTGCATAAAATTTCGCCTCATTCACGTTTTTTGCCACACATTACAACATTTTTCTCGCAAAAAAATCTTACATTTGCACGCTAATTCAGAGTTGATGAGCATTAATTGACATACATAACCAGAAACACTATAACAGATAATATGGCTAAAATTGTAACTATGGGCGAAATCATGCTTCGCCTTTCGCCAGAAGGAAACTATCGTTTCGTTCAGGCAGACAAGTTCAACATCATACCAGGTGGTGGTGAGGCTAACGTGGGCATCAGCCTGGCAAACTTCGGACACGAAAGTGTGTTTGTGAGCAAACTCCCCAAGCACGAAATCGGACAGATTGCTGTCAATGCCCTCCGCAAGTATGGCGTCAACACCGACTTCATTGCCCGTGGTGGCAACCGCATCGGACTCTACTATGCTGAGACAGGTGCCAGCATGCGTCCCTCCAAGGTCATCTACGACCGTGCCAACTCTGCCATTGCAGAGGCAAAGCCCGAAGACTTTGATTTCGACAAGATATTCGAAGGTGCTGACTGGTTCCACTGGTCAGGCATCACTCCTGCCATCAGCGACGCTTCTGCTGAGTGTCTGCGTCAGGCATGTATCGCTGCCAAGAAGCATGGCGTGACCATCTCTTGCGACCTCAACTTCCGCAAGAAACTGTGGACCAGCGAGAAAGCCATCTCCATCATGCGTCCTCTCATGCAGTATGTGGATGTATGCATCGGTAATGAGGAAGATGCAGAACTTTGTCTTGGTTTCAAGCCCGATGCTGACGTCGAGGCAGGTGTGACTGACGCTGCTGGCTACGAAGGCATCTTCAAGGCTATGGCAAAGGAGTTTGGCTTCAAGTATGTGGTGTCCACCCTTCGTGAGAGTTTCTCTGCCACTCACAATGGCTGGAAGGCACTCATCTACGACGGCAAGGAGTTCTACCAGAGCAAGCGTTACGACATCAACCCCATCATTGACCGTGTCGGTGGTGGTGACTCCTTCTCAGGAGGTCTCATTCATGGCTTGCTGACCAAGCCCACACAGGGTGAGGCTCTGGAATTCGCTGTGGCAGCATCCGCATTGAAGCACACCATCCCAGGCGACTTCAACCACGTATCCATCGAGGAAGTGGAAGCACTGGCAGGTGGTAATGCCAATGGTAGAGTACAAAGATAAAAAAAATAAAAGATATGGCTAAATTCGATAAAATGGCCGTTATGGTCAAGATTGGTAGCACAGGCATGGTTCCTGTTTTCTACCACAAAGATGCAGAGGTGGCAAAGAAAGTCATCAAGGCTTGTTATGATGGAGGTGTACGTGCCTTCGAGTTCACGAATCGTGGTGACATGGCTCACGAGGTGTTTGCCGAGTGCATCAAGTTCGCCAACACCTATTGCCCTGAGTTGGCATTGGGCGTAGGCTCTGTGGTGGATGCTCCAACAGCAGCACTCTACATCCAGATGGGCGCCTGCTTCGTTGTAGGTCCTCTCTTCAATCCTGAGATTGCCCATGTCTGCAATCGTCGTCTCATCCCCTACTGCCCAGGCTGTGGTTCTGTGAGCGAGATGGGTGCAGCGCAGGAAATGGGTTGCGACCTCACCAAACTCTTCCCAGGCGACGTTTATGGTGCAGCCATGGTGAAGGATATCTTGGCACCCATGCCATGGTCAAAGATTATGGTCACTGGCGGTGTATCTCCTACAGAAGACAACCTCTCAGCATGGTTCAAGGCTGGCACATTCTGCGTAGGCATGGGCTCCAAACTCTTCCCTGCCGACAAGGTGAAGGAAGGTGATTGGCAGTACGTGACTGACAAGTGCAAAGAAGCACTCACCTACATTGAGGCTGCCCGTGAGTCATTGCAGCAATATTATAACTATAAAATTCTCACTAAAAATTAAAACATAAATATTATGGCAATTTCAAATCTTCAGAAAGCGCGTGCTGCTTATCAGCCCAAACTTCCAAAAGCCCTTCAGGGTCCTGTCAAGGCAGTTGAAGGTGCTGCTACTCAGTCTGTAGGCAATCAGGCTGAAATCAAGGAGTTGTTCCCCAACACCTACGGCATGCCTGTCATCACTTTCGAGCCAGGCGAACCAGTTGCCCTCGAACCATTCAACGTAGGTATCATCCTCTCTGGTGGTCAGGCACCTGGTGGTCACAACGTCATCTCTGGTCTTTTCGACGGTGTGAAGTCACTCAACCCAGCCAACAAACTCTATGGTTTCATCCTGGGTCCTGGTGGTCTCGTTGACCACAACTACATGGAGATCACTTCTGACATCATGGATCAGTACCGCAACACGGGTGGTTTCGACATCATCGGTTCTGGTCGTACCAAACTCGAGGAAGTGGATCAGTTCGAGAAGGGTATCCAGATTCTCCGCGAACTCAACATCAAGGCACTCGTCATCATTGGTGGTGACGACTCCAACACCAACGCTTGTGTGCTCGCTGAGTACTACGCTGCCAAGAAGTATGGCGTTCAGGTTATTGGCTGTCCTAAGACCATTGACGGTGACTTGAAGAACGAGCAGATTGAGACTTCTTTCGGTTTCGACACCGCTTGTAAGACTTACTCAGAACTCATCGGTAACATCCAACGCGACTGTAACTCTGCTCGTAAATACTGGCACTTCATCAAGGTGATGGGTCGTTCTGCATCTCATATTGCCCTCGAGTGCGCACTCCAGTGCCAGCCAAACATCTGTCTCGTTTCTGAGGAGGTGGAAGCAAAAGCAATGTCACTCGACGACGTGGTGACTTACATCGCTACTGCTGTGGCTAAGCGTGCTGAAGAAGGCAACAACTTCGGTACTGTCATCATCCCAGAGGGTATCATCGAGTTCATCCCAGCCATCAAGAAACTCATCGCAGAACTTAACGACGTGCTCGCAATGCCAGAGGCTCAGACTATCAACAGCGCCAACGAGCAGATCGAGTTCGTGAAGCAGCATATCTCTCGCGAGAACCTCAACGTGTTCCAGTCACTTCCTACCGACGTGGCTGCACAGTTGGCACTCGACCGCGACCCACACGGAAACGTGCAGGTGTCACTCATCGAGACAGAGAAGTTGCTCTCTCGCATGGTGGCTGCCAAACTCGCCATCTGGAAGCACCAGGGCAAGTATGTCGGCAAGTTCGGCACTCAGCACCACTTCTTCGGTTACGAAGGACGTTGCGCTGCTCCATCTAACTACGATGCTGACTACTGCTATTCACTCGGTTACAACGCATCTCGCCTCATTGCCAACGGCAAGACAGGTTACATGTCTATCATCAAGAACACTACAAAGCCTGCTGCTGAATGGATTGCAGGTGGTGTGCCAATCACCATGATGATGAACCTCGAGAAGCGCAACGGTAAGATGAAGCCCGTTATCCGCAAGGCACTCGTTGAGTTGGACGGCGCTCCATTCAAGTACTTCGCAGCACACCGTGACGAGTGGGCAAAGGAAACTGCATACGTATATCCTGGTCCTATCCAGTACTGGGGTCCATCAGAAGTGTGCGACCAGCCCACTAAGACTTTGCAGTTAGAAAAGGCTTAATAATGCCCACCAAGCGCAAAACTACAAGACGCAAGAAGAAAGGCACACGACGAAACCTCTTTCGCCGTGTGCCTTCTTATGTCCTGTGGACAGCGCTCGGCATCGTCATCGTAGCCTACATCGCCTTCTTCTACCACACCTTCGTAGGTCCCTACTCCTTCCGTTGGAAAGCCCTCTACGGACATGTGACCTATCCCGACGGCAAGGTGCGTGGACTCGACATCTCCCACTATCAGGGCGACATCGACTGGCGCAAACTCCGCAACGCACAGATACAAGGTGCACCCGTGTCCTTTGTCTTCATCAAAGCCACCGAAGGCACCAGCATCTGGGACGAGAACTTCAACCAGAACTTCCACAATGCCAAGAAGAACGACATTGTGCGCGGTGCCTACCACTACTTCAGTCCCTCCTCCCCAGGCAAGGCGCAAGCCAAGCACTTCTGCAAGATGGTGCAACTCGACGAGCATGACCTGCCCCCTGTGTTGGATGTCGAGGAACTCGGCAATTGCACCCCTGCCCAACTCCAACGCGAGGTGCTCCATTGGATGGACTACGTCGAAAAGCACTACGGCGTCACCCCCATCCTCTACACCGGTTACAAATTCCGCACCTCCTACCTCAACACCCCCGACTTCGACCGCTACCCCTACTGGATAGCCCACTACTATGTCGATTCCCTCGAATACAAAGGTGAATGGGCATTCTGGCAACACACCGATGCAGGTAAAGTCGATGGCATCAATGGCGATGTTGACATCAACGTCTTCAAAGGCGACTACCAAGACCTTATGGACTTAACCATACAGGAAGAGAATTGATATGCAATATCTTTTCGTAGACATAACGGTCACTCCCTACTCTGAAGCCACTTGCGATGTGCTCACCGCTTTGCTCGGAGAGATTGGCTTTGACTCTTTCGAGATGACCGACATAGGCATCAAGGCATACATTCCCAAGGAGCAGTTCGACGAAGCGAGTCTTCAGGACACGCTCTGCAACCTCTTCATCCCTGATGTCACCTGCACCTACACCCTCCATGACCTCGAAAACAAGGACTGGAACGCTGAGTGGGAGCAGAACAGTTTTGACCCCATCCTCGAACGTGAGTTCGGCATCCGGCTCAACCCACGCATGGCATTCGGTTCAGGTTCCCATGAGACCACCTACCAAATCACCTCCTACCTGCTTCAGCAGGACTTCACCTCCCAGCGCGTGCTCGACATGGGCACCGGCACAGGAGTCCTTGGCATCGCCATGGCAATGCGGGGTGCACAGGAAGTCATCGCTATCGATATTGACGAATTCAGCGTGGACAATGCCCGTGAGAATTTCGCCCTCAACCACATCACGAATGCCACCGTCCTCCTTGGCGATGCATCCGCCATCCAAGGCGAGTTCCACACCATTGTTGCCAACATCCACAAGAACATCCTTCTTACCGATCTCCCTACCTACGTCCAGCATCTCGCCCCACAAGGCACCCTCATCCTCTCCGGATTCTTCACAGACGACGTGCCCGAAATGACCATAGCCACACAACAACATCACCTCACCCTCCAACAGACACTCGAACGGAATGGGTGGGCAGTGTTGGTGTTAACTTCTACTAACTAATCAACTAATAAACTAACTCACAATGAAACGCTTACTAACTATTATTATCGCAACACTTTCACTCTGTGCCACCGCACAAGAGACGCAGAATCTCCGACCACGTTTCGTACGCGATTTCGATCCTGAGCACCCCGACGTACATGACCCCGTCATGGCACGAGGCGAAGATGGACGCTACTACATCTTCTCCACAGGCATGGGCATCGGAGTCCTCTCCTCACCCGACATGAAGACATGGCAG
>JBGUGM010000299.1:0-2877 GCA_045111535.1 Bacteroidaceae bacterium | reverse complement strand
TGGGGACTTTACAACTACCACGTGATGGCAAACATCGGTGGCATCTACATGGACCGCCCCAACATCCAATGGCTCAACGAAGGGCGTCAGGCTTACACTCATGTGGAGAAAGCGCGTCAAAAGGCAGCCGTGCAGTATCTCCTCGACAACGTGCTCAGCTATCAGCCTTGGCTCTTCGGCACCAACCTGACCAAGCAGATCTATCCCTTGCGCAACACACCCAACGGCACCACCGAACAGGAGCCAGCCATGCTGTTGAAGAATGAGCAGAACTACATTCTGTGGGATATGCTCTCGAATGAGCGTCTGGTGCGTATGTATCAGAATGAGTGGGAGAACGGTGACAACGCCTTCACCGCTGTGGAGATGATGGACATGATTCATCAGAGCCTCTTCCGCAAGACCATCGCAGGGCAGAAGCTCAACGTCATGGAGCGCAGTCTGCAGAAGAGCCTCTTGGATGCGCTGATTACAGCCGCCAACGAAAACGAAGGTGTGAAGATTAATAAGAGCCTGGTGGATGGAAACACCCTTGATTCCTCCGCTCCGCGCATCCTTGACATCACGATGAAGCAGGTGTCTCGTACGTCCGATGCCATTAGCTTGAAGCGAGGGGAGCTGCTTCGTATCCTCCGCCTCTGCAAGAGCAAGGCAAACACGGGCGACACAGCCACGCAGATGCATTATGACGACATGGCGCTCCGCATCCAAACGGCACTTGGACTAAATAAATAAAAGATAGTTTGACTAGTTTTACCAAATATACTAGAAAACAAATACAAAGCAAATGAAACGACTTCATACATTTATTCTCTTCTGTTTCCTCTCTCTCCTCTCCGCTGTCACGGCGATGGCGCAGGAGCGCACCATCACAGGTACCGTGATGGATGGCGAGTTTAAGGGCGAGCCACTGATTGGTGCCAATGTTGCGGTGGGCGAAGGCTCTTCTAAGGGCACCACCACCGACATGAACGGACACTTCAGTCTGACCGTGCTTGTCTCTGTCAAGCAATTGGTCATCAGTTATATGGGCTATGAGCCTAAGACCATCGTGCTGAAGCCTAATCAGAACAAGTACGATGTGACGCTGTACGGCGCATCGAAGGGATTGGGCGAGGTCGTTGTCACAGGTTATCAGCAGATTGACCGCCGCAAACTCACCGCTGCCGTTTCTGAAGTGAAGATCAGCGATGAGACCGTAGGTGCTGTGAAGAACATCGACCAGGCATTAGCGGGTCAGGTGGCAGGTCTCTCTACCGTCTCCACGACAGGTGCGCCAGGTGCGCCGATGAAGATACGCATTCGTGGTACTGCCTCCATCAATGGTGTGCAGGAGCCGCTGTGGGTGCTTGACGGCATTCCGATGGAGGGCAACGAAATCCCCGCCATCGACAATCTCAACGACATTGATGACATCTACCAGACCAGCATTGCAGGTCTCAATCCTTCCGACATCGACAACATCACCGTCCTGAAGGATGCCGCCGCCACCGCCATCTATGGTGCACGGGCAGCTAACGGTGTCATCGTCATCACCACCAAGAAGGGCAAGATTGGGCGTCCTGTGGTGAACTTCTCCGCTAAATACACGTACAGTCCTCGCACCAGTATTGACCGCCTCAATCTGCTCAATGCCAATGAGAAGGTCGATCTCGAGTTAGGGCTGCTGAGTTCCGACTACACCTACCGCCAGCATAAGGGTGGGGTGGCGAACATCCTGGATGAGTTGGGTGAGTTCAACACCTACAAAGAAGGCGGTTGGGATGCCCTTTCGGCAGAGGCACAGCAACGCATCAACCGCCTCCGCACCATCAACACCAACTGGAACGACATCCTCTTCCGCAACGTGCTCAATCAGGAGTACAACGCCAGTGTGAGCGGTGGTTCTGACAATGCCCATTACTACGCATCGGCAGGCTACTACGACGAGCAGGGTACCGTGAAGGGTGTGGAGAACAATCGCTTCAACATCACCTTGAAAGCCGACTTCCGATTGAACAAAATGCTGAAGATAGGTGCCAGTCTCTTTGCCAACCAGCGCAAGCAGAAGAGCTACATGACCGACACGGGCGGTTTCACCAATCCCGTCTATTACTCGCGTATGGCGAATCCTTATTTTGAACCTTACGATGCTGAAGGTCACTACAATTATGACACCAACGTGCAAGGGCGTGAGAATGAATGTCCTGACTTCAATATCTTTGAAGAGCGTTACAACACTTCCAAGCAACGTAAGGACCGTGCCGTGATGGCAATCTTCGATGCTGAACTGAAGTTCAACCAGCATTTGAAACTCACCTCGCAGTACGGTTTGCAGCACGACAACTACACGTTAACTCGTTATGCCGGTCACAATTCATATGCCATGCGAAAGGCAAAGGCTTATGCCACTTATATGATTGACGGGGAGCGCAAGAGCATCTTCCCTGATGGTGGCATGATCAAGAACACAGAGGGGCATACAGATCAGTGGACATGGAAGGCGATGCTCGAATGGAATCAGCGGTTTGCCGAGAAGCATGATGTGGAACTCATGGGTGGTACGGAAGTGCGCCACGTAGAATCTCGATTCGTCACCTCCACCGCTTACGGCTATGATGACCGCACCCTGACCACGCAGCCTGTCCTCTTCCCGACGGAAAGCATCGGACAGCGTTACCCGCTCTATGAGGAAGCGCATCAGGAGAATGCTTACGTGTCGTGGTTTGCCACAGGCTCCTACACATTCAACCACCTTTACACGCTCGGTGGCTCTGTCCGTTTCGATGGCTCTGACGTGTTCGGTGTGGCGAAGAAATACCGTTACCTGCCCCTCTATTCCGTTAGTGGACTTTGGCGAGCGGGGGAGGAGAAGTTCATGCAGAACGTCAAGTGGTT
>JBGUGM010000298.1:0-1773 GCA_045111535.1 Bacteroidaceae bacterium | reverse complement strand
CTTCAATCTCCTCAAACCTGGCACTTCCGTTCGCGCCACTCTGTGTCCCCCACAAAGACATGCTTGTGTTGCTCGTATGAACACTCGTGCGTTGCCCGTAAAGACACCAACGCATACGAAATACTGACGTAACTCAACCCGAAAAAGGATAATTTTCACCATAAAAGCCGGTTTTTGGTGAAAAATAACCGTATAACCCCGTCAAATGGTGAAATTTTCCCCTTTCTTAACCTCTTTCCTTGAAAAAAGTTTGTGTTTTGTTTGGTTGGAAGAGGGAAAAGTGCTTACTTTGCAATTGAAAATGAAAAAAAGAAAAAGATTATGGTAGGAACACTCAGAGTGAGCGATGTCTATATGGATATGTTGGGGACGCTGCCCAACGAGGACAAACTTGACTTGATTTCACGGTTAGTCCAGTCAATGAAGAAGGCTGCCACCGTGAAGAAAGAGCAGAAGGACATCTTTGCCCGTTTCTCCAACGACTGGGGAGGCAGCATGACTACAGAGGACTATGCGGACATGCTGCGCAGTGAGAACGTGGAAAGTACACGAACAGTAGGAACTTGGTAAATGGTATGGCAAAGTATCTGCTTGACACTTGTGTATGTATCTCGATGTTTCGCAACGAGGGGAATGTTCGTGACACTTTACGTCGCATAGGCACCAAGAACTGTTACATATCTGAGATCACTGTGGCTGAATTGTTTTTTGGTCTTGCCAAGGCTGAAGACAAGAAGCGTAAACTCGAGGATATTCGTGAAGTCCAACGGCTGTTTCGTGTCATTCCTGCTTATTCCTCATTTAAAGAATATGGTGAGATTCGCCACTCCCTTGAAGGCTCAGGTCAACGCATAGATCAGTTTGACCTTCTGATTGCAGCCACAGCCTTACACCAGCAAATGACACTTGTTACTTCAAATCTCAAGCATTTTGAGCGTATCCGAGGACTTGAAATAGAGAATTGGAAATAAATATAAATATAATGGAGGTCACGATGTGACTTCCATTTTTTGTTCCTTCTTCTTTCCTCTCCGGTCAAATGGTCAAACGGTAAAATGGTTAAATGGTGAAATTTCCTCTTTCATGATATCTTTCAGGAAAAAGTTGGGGTATTTTATATTTTTCCCGCTTTTTTAGTTTATATTTGTATAACTTTTACGTCTTCCTCATAGAGACGCGCCCGAGATGACGATTGAAGCATTTGAACATATAGCCAAGACCCAGCGTCCACGGTTGGTGGAATTGTGCAGGCGGTTTTTGGCTACCAGGCAATTGCCCGAAGAGGCGGAGGACATGGTGCAGGACACCCTCTTCCGACTCTGGCAGATGCGGGGACAGTTGGACAATTACCAAAACCCCGAAGCCCTTGCTGTCACTATTGCCAAGAACGTGTGCATCGACTACCTGCGGAAGCAACACATGACACTCATGCCTTTGGAGAGCGATGAGGCAGAAGACTCCCAGCACGCTGACCAGAGCCTCATCACGCACGACACTCAAACGCAGATTCAGGCAGCCCTTGAGCATCTGCCTGCCACCCAGCGGAGAATGCTGATGATGAGGAGCGAGGGCATGACCATCAACGAGATTTCAACCATTTGCAACACCACCCAGCAGAGCACCCACACCATGATTTCTTCTGCTCGGCGACTCATGCTGGAACTGCTACGGAAAGGAGGACAACAATGAAGAACCTGAACGACAAGGCATTGCGCCAACAACTCATCCAGCGGTATCTGGATGGCGAAACCACGATAGAGGAAGAGCAGGCAC
>JBGUGM010000297.1:0-3594 GCA_045111535.1 Bacteroidaceae bacterium | reverse complement strand
TGAATGGTGTGCTGACCATTCACAAACGAATGGTACTCCTCGCCATATTGCTGATTGGTATGCGTGAAGGCAATCTCGATGTCATCGCCCTTCAAGTGGATAATCTCATAGAGAGGTGTGGCATCCATCGTGTCCTTCAAGAGGTCTTTCAAACCATTGCGGCTCACGATGCGGCTGCCATTGTAGTAAATCTCCAGTCCTGTGTTCAGGTAGGTGTAGTTGCGGAGCATGTTGCTCACAAACTCATCCTGAAACTTATAGTTGAGGAACAGCGAGTCATCTGGCTCGAACGAGATGAATGTGCCATTCTCTTCCTTGGTCTTCTCTGTCTGGTCATCAATGAGTTTTCCCTTCTCAAACACAGCCGTGCGCACTACCCCATCACGATAACTCCTCACCTCAAAGCGATTCGACAGCGCATTCACTGCCTTCGTACCCACGCCATTCAAACCAATGGACTTCTGGAATGCCTTCGAGTCATACTTACCACCTGTGTTCAGGATGCTCACAGCCTCAATCATCTTTCCCTGCGGAATGCCTCGCCCATAGTCACGCACCGTCACTGCCTTATTCTCAATCACCTCCACTTCAATGCGCTTGCCGGCATTCATCTTGAACTCGTCGATACTGTTATCGATAATCTCCTTCAGCAACACATAGATGCCATCTTCCGCATGGCTACCATCACCCAGACGCCCAATGTACATACCAGGACGCAAACGGATGTGCTCCACACCTGTCAGCGTGATGATGTTGGCATCACCATAATTCACAGTCCCTTGTCCGTTGTCTGTTGTCCGTTGTCTGTTGTCCTCTACCATGCTTTTATCTCCTTCTTATAGCACCTTCTTCTCTTGTGCTGTCTCCGTTCAAAATAAATCCATTGCTGCTGCACCTTTTCGTTTACCTCCAGTTCGGGATTCGTCTCCACATAGTCATAACCCTCTGACACGTAGATGGGCAGCAAGTCATAGAAGAGCACTGAGTTCACGCCCTTGCCCTGATACTCTGGCAACACACCCACCAGCATCAAGTCAAGAATCTTTGGCTTCTTGATCTTCAATGCCTTCAGCAAGTGCCACCAACCCAACGGGAAGAGTTTACCCTTTGCCTTCTGCAAGGCTTTCGACATGGATGGCATTGAGATGCCTACAGCCACCAACCTGCCGTTTGCTTCCGTGATGAGGCTCACCAACTTCAGGTCCAGCACAGGCAGGTACATCTTCACGTAGTGGTCTATCTGCTTCTGGCTCAGTTCGCTGTAACCAAACAAAGGCTTGAAGGCTTCGTTGATGACAGAGAAAATCTCCTGGCCATACTCCTTTGCAATCTTCTTCGCAGAGGTGTACTTCTTGATGCGCAAGTCATACTTCTTCATCACAATCTCAGCCACACGCTTCAGACGCTCAGGCAGTCCTGTCTCCTTCGGCACCGTCATCAGCATTTCAATCCAGTCAGCATCCTTCTCGAAACCTAACCTTTCAATGTGCCTCTGGTAGTAAGGGTAATTGTAGATGGTAGCCATGGTCGAAAGTTCCTCAAAACCTTCAATCAGCATACCCTCGGCATCCATATCCGTAAAGCCAAGAGGACCCTGAATCGTGTCCATACCCTTCTCTCTACCCCACTCTTCCACAGCCTTCAGCAGCGCCTCACTCACCTCCTCATCATCCACAAAGTCAATCCAGCCAAACCTCACGTTCTTCAAGTTCCACGCCTTGTTCGCCTTGTTGTTGATGATGGCAGCCACACGCCCCACCAGTTTGTCATCCTTATATGCCAAGAAATACGCAGCCTCGCAGAAGTCCATCGCAGGATTCTTCTCCGAGAACGTGTCCAGCATATCCTCATAGAGGTCTGGCACCGAATAAGGGTTATCTTTATACAATTCGTAGTTAAAACGGATAAACTGTTTCAACTCCTTTTTCGTCTCAACTTTCTTGATTGTTACCATGATACGCACAAATTTGTGGCAAAGTTACAACTTTCTCCTCATATATCCAACATCACCCCACAAAAAAGTTCTCAAAATGTTATATCTTCATATGTCTTCTATACCCCCTACCCTGTCTCTTTCGTTCCCCTTCTCTTCCCTCTTTCATCTCCATTTTTCTAACTTCTGCGTATCCAATTTACAGTGTTGCCGTATCGCGTTTTATTTTGAAAGTTGCAAAAAAATATTTGCAACTTTCAAAAATAAATTTGCAACTTTCAAATTATTTTTTCAAAGTTTCAAATTATATTAGGTGTGGGCAAGCCTTCAAATCGCTTGCGCAGGAGCCCTCAAAAGACTTATTTCATGCGGAAAGAAGTGACTACGGGCAGGTGGTCACTGACGCCTCCCTGATAGACAGGACCTTGATAGGTGCGATGAGGCTTGTTGCCTCCGTGTGTGGGGTCACGTTCGAGGAGGGAAGAGAGGGTGAGGATGCGTGTCTGCTGGTGGGAAAGGGTAGTGGTGTGGGTGAGGATGTGGTCAAGAATGGACCACTCGCCTTGATATTTGTAGGTGCCTGGTTGCAGTTTGGCTGTGCGGTCAACGAGGTGATGACTGCGTGTGAGGAGTTTGAGTTGAGGGGAGTTGGTTTCAGCATTGAAATCGCCCATGATGAGGAGGTTGGGGTGCTGTCTGCGTGTACGCACGGAATCGGTGTGTGCCTGCAATTGCTGACAGATGCTCATGCTCAGTTTCTGCCCTTCTGCACCACCTCGCTTGGAGGGCAGATGAATGACATACACATCAAGGGTGTCGCCATTGGCAAGGGTGCCTGCCACATGCAGGATGTCACGTGTGGTTTGCTTCTTCGCCTTTGGCTTAATGCTCTGATTTTCTATGGGATGGAAGGTGAATGGAGAGTAGAGTAGGGCAACGTCAATGCCTCTGTCATCATCTGAGTGTGTCATGATGTAGCGGTAGCCAAGATTCTTCAACGAAGTGCGATGGGTGAGCCATTGCATCACCGTGTCATTCTCCACTTCGCAAAGCCCGATGAGGTCAAGGGGACGCTTCTCGTCAGCAGCAGCAATCACCTTCCCCACGCTTTTCAGTTTGTTGAAAAGCCGCGTGTAACTCCATTTCCGTTCCCCTCCCTCGCAAAACTCATAGTCATTCTTGCCTTCATCATGCATGGTGTCGAAGGCATTCTCAATGTTGTACGACATCACCGTGAAGGATTGTGCCTTCACCTCACACGCATACATTAATAGTAGAATTACAACACCTCGCCACATGGGAGAAACTGTTTAGTGTGCTTCGAGCCAGTTGGTGCCCCATCCGCAGTCAGCAAAGAGGGGTACGGAGAGTTGAATGGCGTTCTGCATCTCGTTGATAACCAGTGCCTGTAGTTGCTCCTTCTCTTCGGGCACTACGGAGAAGTTTAATTCATCGTGTACTTGCAGAATCATCTTGGAACGCAAGCCTTCTTCACGCATCTTTCTGTCGATACGAATCATCGCCACTTTGATGATGTCAGCAGCAGTGCCCTGAATGGGGGCATTGATGGCATTGCGCTCGGCATAGCCACGCACCACAGCATTGCGTGAGTTGATGTCTGGCAATTGGCAGCGACGTCCAAGCAACGTCTCTGTATAGCC
>JBGUGM010000296.1:0-14199 GCA_045111535.1 Bacteroidaceae bacterium | reverse complement strand
ATGAGGGGTTACTCACAAACTTGCTTGATGTACTCCAATTGCTGAATGAAGAGATCATAGCCTATCTCACTGACGGCTCGCAGCAACAAGCCATTCTGCACGATGCGACCATCGGGGGTGAGGGTCACGTTGAAGGGGATGGCAGCAAAACCAAACAAGTCCTGCAATTGCAAGAAACGCTTGTCGTCAATGGCGATGTTATGTTCCCCTGCAAGATGCTTGCTGACAAATTCTTGATAACTCTTGTCCTCGGGGTTGTTTTCGTTGGCAAGGAAGACAAATCTCATGTCCGAACGTTCACGGATTTGCTGACGAGCCTCTTGGGTTTGCATAATCTCTTGTCTGCATGGTCCACACCACATTGCCCAGAAGTCCAAGACGATGTAACACCCAGGGAATGATGCCAGTATCTCGCGCACAAACTCCGAAGCAGCACCTTCTGGCAGGGGGAAGGCAACACCCATACCCATCAGTTCTTGGAAAGACTGCTGCGCCAGTTCCTTGACTTGGGGATGCGACAAATAAGGAAGGAACAGATGGAAGTTCTTCTCTGCTTCCTCTCTGAGATCCATCATGAAACTGGTGGCATCGTTGATGTGCTGCAATTGAAGGAGTTGAATGGGCAGCATATCATGGTCAGCGGCAAATAGCAGACGCCCCTGATCTCTGAAAAGACGCAATTCCTCTTCCTCCTCCTTCCTGAATTGGAGCAGTTCATCCTCTGGGTCTTCACCATCATCCTCCTCCGAGCCACTTGGGGCAGGCGAAGGACGAAGAATCGTATGAAACTCCAACTTGTTCAGATACAAAGGCTCATACATGGAAGCCATCATCAGCGCGTCATCATTGGGCAGACGACGCAACACCCGATAGGCATCTGCCTGATTCATCTTCGCACGAGCCCCTGAGAAATAAGAAAGATATGCCTGTCCGAAGTTGGCAGACACATCACAGAGCATCAACTGACGCTCAAAAGGTGTGAAGCCATGCTCCTTGGCACACGCCTCCACCTCCTGCAACTTCTCCGTATAGACAGAATCCGCCCAATGGTTATACGTCTCTATATCCCCCTGAAACGAAGAGCATTGCAGATACGTGTCGAGGTATTCTGTCCGCACCTGCAAGAGTCTTTTCACTTCCTCCGCATGACCACCAGAGTAGGTGCAGTCGGGCACAGCCTTGCCATTGAACACAATCGTGATGTCGAGCGTATCGCCAGGACAAAGATAGAAGGGCACTTCCTTCTTTGCCAGATTTTCCGTTGAGGTGAAGAACCAATTGAAGATGGGGTGATGCAGCAACAGACGCTTCTCAAATGTGCCGTCCTCCCGAATCTCAGCAGACACATTTTTGTTATCGCCCATCAGCAAATCACTGATCTGGGAGGTCAAGGTATGAAGCCCCATCGCACCTGACTCATCCACGATGCGACCACGTATCAATGCTGAATCTGTACGGAAAAAGGAAGATTGTCCCCAACTCCCTATTGCAACACAGGCAAACAGGAGAGTCATCAAAGTTTTCTTGTTCATTCTTTTACATCATTGTTCCTACCATTAGATACGCTCATCTTCCCAAAAACTTAACTCGCAAAAGCGTTAATTAATCTTAAGCGGTGAATAAGGGCAATGGCGATGCCTTCGATGAGATAGGCGATGAGGTAACTGTACCAGAGGTAGTCGGGGGCAAAGTGAGCCATGAGCCACAGCACGGGGATGACCGTGAGGGAGAGGGCAAAGGAGATGAAGAGCGCCATCTTGTGGTGCTTGTAGAGTTTGTAAACAATCATCAGCACGTAGATGTAGCAGAAGGGGATGAAACTGAGGGCGAAGATGCGCAGGGCTTGGTCGGACTCGCTGATGAGGTCGGGCTCGTTGGCTCCAAAGAGGCGAACAATCAGTTGAGGGTCTATCCATACCACCACACACACCACGATCATCGCCACAGTGATGAAGCGGAACGCCTTTCGAATCACGGTTTTCACTCCTTCGGCATCACCCTTCCCCACCTGAATGGCTCCCAACGACTGGAGGGTCTGACAGGTGCCTGAGAGGAACAGGTTATAGACTTGCAGCAGGTTCATGCAGACGGCAAAGGCGAAGATGCCCGTGCGCCCCAACGTGGAAAGCACAATGGAGTTGGCTGAGAAGAGCAACAGGGTCAAACTGATGGAGGCAACAGCCAGGGGGGCTCCCTGCTTGATGATGGTGGAGGTGAGCCCTCCCAAATGGTCGCTGGCAAAGGTGGGGATGAGCCGGCGATGCTCTGGTTTCCACCAGTGGGAGAGCAAGATGGCAATGCCCACCAGATGACCCACCACGGTGGCGGCAGAGGAACCGATGATGCCCCAATCCAGCCATTGGATGAAGACGATGTCAAGACAGAGGTTGACCACGTTATCGACAATCACAGCCACAGAGACGAGTTTGGGCTGACCATCGACACCCACCATCGTGGAGAGTCCCCACATGAGGATGAAGGCAGGATTGCCTATCAAGAGCACCTGCATGTAACCACGAGCCAATGGCAGAATCTGTTCGTTGCTACACAGCAGGCGTGCCGTCTGTTCGGGGAAGATGATGCCTCCGAACAGGGCAAGCAACAAGCCGAGGAACAGGCTGAACGACAGGGCATGGGTGAAGAGCCGACGGGCTTTGGCGATGTCATTCTGTCCCAGTGCGTAGCCCACCAACATGCCCGCACCAGCATTGATGAGCAGATGAAGCGTGAAGATGAACTGGTTGATGGGTTTCGACAGGCTGATGGCACTTACGCCGTCTTCGCTGATGAGGTTGCCGACGATGATGCTGTCCACCACATTGCCCAAACAACCTGAGAGCGCAACAAGGATGTACGCCCACAGGTAGTTATAGAATTGCTTGTTCAGGTCTTGATTCATACACTAACTTTCAAAGAATCCGAAGCCTCCAATGGCATTGAGCATCCGCTCCACATAGTCCCAAGAGGTGGGTGAGAACGAGAAGCCCAGACGATAGAGCACCTGGGTGGTGTAGTCGTTGTCGCGCTGGACATCGGCAGTCTTCTGACCATGTGCCATATCCTGATAAGCCAGCAGCGATGACAGCACCTTGGCTTTCTGCGGGTCATCCTTGGCACGATCCATCACCTCGGCAAACTCTTCCTGCTCGACAAAGCGGATGCCATCTCCCACAGCCGTCAAACCCATCAGCACGTCGCCCAGGAACTGTCCATGGATGTTGTACGGATGGAACACGGTGCATTCCTTCGGCGTGGTTGCCAGCAGCACAATGGCATGACTCACTTCGTTGATGGGCGAGAACTCCACACGTTTGTTGCGCATACTGTAAGGACAGCAGCCCAACATATTGTACACCTTGATACGTCCCATGAAGGAGTTGGTGGAGAAGTTCGCCTGGAACTCACCATCGGTGGAGCGGGCTGCCAAATTACCCACACGCATAATCTTGGCTTGGAGTCCGTGAAGGGCGACAGCATCGAGGATGAGCCGCTCTGCCATGTACTTCGAATAGATGTACTTGTTGCCCAGGTACTGTCCCATGTAGAGGCGCTGCTCGGTGAAGACATCGTCCTTGATGTCACCCACCCACATACCACGCGTACTGGCTGTGGAAACATGGACAAGAGTGGCTCCCGTCTGGATGCAGAAATCCACACAACGCTGGGCACCACCAATGTTCACATCTTCAATCTCCGTTCCCTCGGAGAAGTGCTTCACAATAGCGGCACAGTTGAAGACTGTTGTCAGTTGTCTGTTGTCCGTTGTCAATTTCTCCGTCAGGTCTTCTGTCACGTCGCCAAGAATCACGTGGATGCGCTGACCAAAGAGTTCCTTGAAGGAATTGGCAAAGTAGTAATACAACAGGGTGCGCAGACGATTCTCTGCTTTCTCCTGTGTCTTTCCACGCACCAGACAATAGATGTGAGGAGCATCGGAATCGATGAGTTCACGCAGGATATGGATGCCCAAATAGCCTGTGGCACCTGTCAACAGCACATTGCCCAACTGCCGACGTTCTCCACGACGGAAATTGTCGAGCGTGTTGCGTTGGAGAAGGTTGTTGATGGCGGTGTAGTCGAAGGCACTGACTTCGTCAGAAGAGCCATCTGCCCCAGAATCCCCGGTGATGAGCGCTGCCAGTTGTCGCGGTGTCGGATTGGCGAACACATCGCCGTATGCCACGTGCAGTCCTGCTTTATCTGCCTCGATGATGACGCGTGTCACAACAAGGGAAGTGCCACCCAGTTCGAAGAAATTGTCAGTGGCACCCACCTGTTCCATTTGCAGAATGCCGGCAAAGATGTCGCAGAAGGTGCGTTCCGTGTCGTTGGCTGGTGCCACATAAGCAGAAGTGACTGCCAGTTGTGGCTCGGGCAAGGCTTTGACATCCGTCTTGCCGTTAGGAGTCATCGGCATCTCCTTCAATTGGAGGTAAGCCGTAGGCACCATGTATTGCGTCAGGCTCTTCGAGATTTCGGCTTTCAGTGCATCAGGGGCAATCTCGTGGTCAGCGGTGTAGTAGGCACAGAGGTGTTCCTTCCCGTTCAGTTTGCGAATGAGGATGACAACCTTCTTCATGCCCTCCACCTTCAACATCACATTCTCAATCTCGCCCAGTTCGATGCGCAAACCACGCAACTTGATTTGATGGTCAGTACGTCCAAGGATGACCACATTACCATCAGGAAGCCACTTGGCATAGTCACCAGACTTATAGATGCGCTCGCCATGATACTCAACGAAGCGTTCACGGGTCATCTCATCAAGGTTGTTGTAACCACGTGCCACACCACGACCACCAATGTAGAGTTCACCAACCACACCCACAGGCAATTCGTTGCCATCAGCATCGACGATAAATTCCTTGACATTCAGTTGCGGCTTGCCGACAGTCACCTGCTTGGCATGCGTCAGTTCAGCATTGTTCGAAGCCACCGTGATTTCCGTAGGACCATAGCAGTTGAAGATGCGAGCCTTGGTGACACTACGCATTTGTTCGAGCAACTGGTCGGAGAATTTCTCACCACCGGCACGGCAAATCTTGACATGACTGATGGCATCACAGAAATCCTCACTGGTGAGCCAAGTCTGCCAACGTGAAGGGGTGCCACTCACCATATTGATGTGCTGCTCCTGAATGAGACGTGCCAAATCAAGTGGATTGTTGGCTTGTTCCTCGGTAGCGACAATGAGCGTCTTGCCATTGAAATAAGCCATACCGATGTCTTGCAAAGCGGCATCGAAAGAGATGGTGGTGACGCTGAGAATGCGGTCGGCATCAGTCAGCACACCATTGGCAAAGACATTGGCTGGATGACCATAAAGGTAGTTGCAGATGCCTTCGTGACGAAGCATCACACCCTTCGGACGCCCTGTAGAACCAGAGGTATAGATGAGGTAAGCCAAGTCGTCGGGGACAATTGATAATTGACCAGCCCACGCGCTGGGCGATTTCTGTATTCCCGAGCCATGCTCGCCTACCCGTAGCCTTTGTCCGTTGTCTGTTGTCTGTTGTCCATTCATCAACTCCTCCACATCAATGGCTTTCTCGGCAGGCACAGAGTCGAGACGATCAGCAGTGGTGATGATGTAGCGAGCCTCGCTGTCTTCAAGGATGAGTTTGATGCGGTCGGCTGGATATTCAGGGTCGCAAGGAATATAAGCGGCACCTGTTTTCAGTACACCGAAGAGGGAGAGGATGAGACGACTGGTGCGAGGCAACAGCAATGCCACACGGTCATGCTCCTTGACACCTCGTTGGCGCAAGGCTGCAGCGATACGGTTGGTGGCTTCGTCCATTTCCTTGTAGGTGAAACGAGCATCAATAGCCACCAGTGCCTCATGATCGGGTTGTGTCTGAGCATAATGACTAATACATTCGTGGAAGAACTGGAAAGGTGCATCACCAGTAGCCGTCTGACGCAGATGGGAGAGTTCTTCTTCCTGAGAAGGACTGACAATGGAGATTTGACGCACCTTGGATTGCGGCTGTGCCATCATCCGTTCCGTCACCGCTACAATGCTCTCTGCCAGTGCCGTAGCCAGACGCTCTGAGTAAAGGGCATCGTCGTATTGCACCACGACACCACGCGATTCAATCTTGATGTTGATCTTGAACTTGGGCACATTCAATTCCAACAGTTCCTGATTGATGGGCTTTCCACCCACTGTATATTCCGACAGCACACCCACCTGATAAGCATAGGCGATGGCAGGAAGGAAACCATAGTCGGTAGCGATGCGGGCGAATGGGTAGTCCTCATGGCGCAAGGTTTCATCGAAGGTCTCACTGGTCTTCTGCAAGAACTCTCTGACGGTGACATCGTCAATATTCAGACCCAAAGCCAAAGTATTGACAAACATACCCACGGTGTCGGCAATCTTCAAGTTGGAGCGACCACTGCTGACAGTGCAGAGATAGACCTCGCGATTGTTGGTGTAGCGTGACACCACGTATGCCGTGGAGGCTAAGAACAAGTGGGCAGGAGTAATAAAAGTTGACAGTTGACCAGCCCACGCGCTGGGCGATTTCTGTTGTCTGTTGTCTGTTGTCTGTTGTCCATTAAGAGTTGACAGTTGAGAAGATACTCGTTCTATATCGACAGGGCAAACCACTTCGCCAATGTAACCTTGCTGGTCTGTCTTGGGCAAGTCAGCAGGAATCTCACTGGCACCTTCACACGTCTGGAGTTTCTCGGCGAAGAACTGTTGCGAGGCACGGAAAGCATCACTCTCCTCCGCCTTTTGCTGGTCAGACACGAAATCAAGGTAGATGTAGGCTTCCTTTTCGACAACTGAGCCATCGAGCACAGCATTGATTTGACGAATAAAGAGGTCTGCAGAGCCACCATCGAAGACAAGGTGATGTACATCCATCAAGAGGTGGATACCACGCTCTGTCTTCACCACCTCGAAACGGTAAAGCGGTGGGCGCTGCAGATTGAAGGGCTGCACAAAATCGTTCTTGTAGGTAGCCAATGCCTCTTCAGTCATTTCACTGATCGTGATCTCTGGCGAGACGCTGTCTTCGGTAGTTTGTACAATCTGGTCACCCTCAGTCGTGAAGTGTACACCCAACTCAGGATGGCATGCCACCACTTGCTTGACAGCCTCAACCAATTTTCCTGCATCTGTACCTTCTGGATAGGACAAGAGATAAGGAATATTATAGATGGTGGAGGTTGGATTCTTCAAACACTCGAAATAGACACCTGTCTGAGCATAGGAGAGAGGAACACGCCCCCTTCCAACCTCCCCCATAGGGGAGGAGTTGCCGTCCGGATGGGTCTTCCCCCCTTGGGGGGATAAGAGGGGGGCTAAGATTTCGTTCTCAATAGTCTGTATGGTGCCATTCTTCACCAATGCTCTTGAATCGACAGTGACCCCAAAACGCTTATTTACCTGCACAGCCAATTTGATGGCAGAGATGGATGTCAAACCTGCATAACCAAGGACGGTGGTGATGCCAAAATCGTGATTACCCACAATGTCAGCCACCATCTCATGCAACTCCTGCTCCAAGACATTCATCGGCACGTTGCTTTCTTCCACAACTGCAGCCTTTTTCTCAGGTTTAGGCAATGCACGCTTATTCACCTTTTGATTCTGATTCAATGGGATAGACTCAATCTGCATCGTTACAGCAGGCACCATATAAGGTGGCTTTTGGTCGAGAATGAAGTTGTTGAGGGCTTCAATATCCACTTGCTGATCACTGACAATGTAAGCAGCAATGAACTTACCTCCGCCATCTTCATCGAAAGCCTGCACAGTGGCATCCTGAATGCCTGGGAACTCACGGATAACGGCTTCCACCTCCTTCAATTCGATGCGGAAACCACGTATCTTCACCTGTCCGTCACGACGTCCCACAAACTGAATGTTGCCATCAGGCAGATAACGGACAATGTCGCCTGTACGATAGACACGAGCATATTTCTCCATCTCTGTGAATGGGTTAGGAATGTACACCTCTGCTGTCTTTTCAGGACGATTCAAATAGCCTCGACTCACTTGTGGACCACTCACCCACAACTCACCAGCCGCACCAACAGGTAAGCGATGACCTTGTGAGTCAACAATGTAAAGACGCATATTGTCAAGTGGCCTGCCAATAGGAATCTCCTTCATCTTCTTGTCCACCAGGTAAGTGGTGGTGAAGATGGTGCATTCTGTGGGACCATAGACATTATAAAAATGGTAACCATCAGGAGGTGTGATGGATGCCAATTTTTCACCGCCCGTGGAAAGATACAACAGCGAGTGATTATCCATCATCTTGGCAAACTGATAGCCCACCTGCGTAGTCATGAACGAGTGAGTGATGTGTTCACGTTCGAAGTAGTCGTTCAGTGCCATGAGGTCAAGGCGCAATTCTTCTGGCACAATATGTACCGTAGCACCACAAGTCAGGGCTGGATACATATCCATCATACAGGCATCAAAGCCATAACTGGCATAAGCAGCCACATTGTGCTCTGGTTTCAAGTCATAGTATCGCTGATACCAATGACAGAAGGCGACCAAGTTGCTGTGTATGAGTTGGCACCCCTTTGGAATGCCTGTGGAACCAGAAGTATAAAGAAGGATGAAGAGATTCTGAGGAGTAATCGTTGTCTGTTGTCCGTTGTCTGTTGTCTGTTGTCCATTGAGAAGATTCGGAATATCCTTCGTCAAGAGCACGTCGCCCTGGTATTCATCTACAATAGGACGTAGTGCCTCATCTGCAATCAGCAGTTTGGCATTGGCATCCTGCATCATGAAGTTCAGGCGTTCCTTTGGATAGGAAGGATCAAGGGGCTGATAGGCACAGCCTGCCTTCAAGACACCAAGGGAAGCAATCGCCATCCATTCACAACGAGGAATGAGTACAGAAACAACATCCTCTTCCCCTAACCCTTTCGAAACAATATAGCCTGCAATGCGGTCACTGATCTCATCGACTTCCGTATAGGTATAGCGTTTCTCTTGATAGACCACAGCGATGTTGTCGGGTGTAGCCTTCGCTTGACGACAGAACAACGAGACAATGGTCTGCGTGTCGTCGTAATCCACGTCATTCTGGTTGAAACTATCAAGTGACTCCACCTGTGATGAAGAGGCGATATCAATATCCCGTAAATATTCTTTGCTGAGGAATCCTTTCACCACCGCTTCGTAACTTTCCAAGAATTGAGCAATCAGTTCCTGTGAATATTCATTGCTGTTGTATTCTGCCTTCACCTGATACTTGCCGTTGAGGATGAACGCCTTCAGATAGAGCGAAGCCTCCAGCGTGCTATTACACAGTCGGATGGTCTTCATCGGTTTACCGCACAGTTGCTCATCGGCAAACATCGTCCCGTGCCAGGCGAACATCGAGTTGCTCTGGATGCCCAGGTCGTTCACGGCATCGCTGAAGGCATAAGCCTCATGCTTGCGCACACCGCCCATCTGATCCTGACCAGCCTTCAGGTAGTCAAGCACCTTGGTCTCATGGTCAAACTTGGCATAGACGGGCAACGTCTTCACCGTCATACCGATGGAGTGCAGGAAACGCTTGTCGGAACGTCCGTTGTAGATGGTAGTAAAGAGAGACTCCTGTTCATTATTGTATTTGGCAAGCAGGAAGGAATAGGCAGTGGTGAAGAAATTGCTCTTGAAGATGCCTTTCTCCTTGCAAAATGCATCCACCTCGGCCATCTCCACGTCAAGCGTCCTCACCATGCTGGCCTCGCTGTGCTCCGGCTCCTCAAGGTCGGGCATCAGTTGAGTGAAGCAGTCGCCGCAGTCGAAGTTCTGGGTATACCACTGCTTGCCTTCGTCGAAGGCAGCCGTCTTGCGCAGTTCTGCCTCTGCCATCGCCACTTCTGCCATCGTCATCGCCTCTGGTTCCAGTGTACCGCCACCGTAAACCTTGTCTATGTCGCTGAGCATCACCTTCAGTGTGGTGCCATCGCCAATGATATGGTGGATGTCGAGGAAGAAGTAGTAGTGCTCACTGTCGTGCAGCAAACGAATATGGAACAGTCTGTCTTGATAGAGGTTGAAGGGCTGTATCAACTCTTTCTTCACTGCTTCGATATCATCGACTTCTTCAACGGCAAGGGAGAAGGTCTCGCTGTCGTCGATGGTCTGCTGGGACTCACCATCTTCACGCAGTTCTATGTGGGTGAAGAGCGTGGGGTGTGCCTTGACTGCTGCCTCGATGGCAAGCCTCAAACGTTCAGCATCAAGACTTCCATCCAAGACATATAAATAAGGTAAATTATAACAAGCCTCTCCGATGTGTGCCACACATTCGGCGTAGATGCCGTACTGTACTTTTGATAAAGGTGCTGTTGTTTTCATTGGTGATTTGTTGGTTATTGTCTGTTGTACGTTGTCTATTGTACGCCTACCATTTGGTGGTGAAGATTCTGGGTGAGATGCTGAGTGAAAGCCATCCCCACTTCAGACTGCCATCCTTAGAGGCGCGTTTCAGTTTCTCCATGGTTTCTGTTCCTTTCATATAAGAAAATCCTGCGCTGGCAGTGACATCCTTGATCACTTTATACTCAGCCTTCAACTCAAATTCGTGTCCCAGCGTCTGATCCATTTTGGGCAAGGAGGTGCTCATGGCAAGATAATGGTATTCAAGACCGATTCTCATGGCTTTGATGGGGCGAACATAACCACCCACAAAGAAGTTCTGCAAGCCCGGGGTGAAGCCGTTGACATAGGTGCTCACATAGAAGAAGTCCATGGCTCCATAGAACTTGTTGTGAGAACCGTAAATGGGGTTGAAGCCTCGGATGACAGTATGATTGGTCAGACCTAACTGTCCCTTGGCTGGAACGGCAAAATACTCATCGCCGCTCAGATAGTCGTACCCTATCTTAAAGCCATAAAAGTTACTTGGATGAACCTGTGCCAGCGCACTTGCCATCCATGCCTTAATCTTGATGCCATCCTCGTTCTTGCCCATCTGGCGATAGTAGGAGCCTTCAACCGACCAATGTTTGGGACTGTATTTCACATAGCCTCCAAGCACTTGTTGCCACTCTGTCCGTTCATTCTCACCTTTTTTGCCTCCTTGCATGCCGATGTTCATGAACAGCACAGATGCGCCCAACGGTATTTTGGGAATGTCGTAGTGATACCACACTGTCTGCATCGTCTTATAGGGCTGTGATCCATTGGTGTAATAGGTGCCACCATTCATGTTCTCCGCATTCTGATTGTAGGCAAACACAGCATGTGCCTTATGCCCATAGCCTTCATAACCCAGTTTCAGGGCATCGTGGGAGAATCCTGCCAGTGACCAGTCATTGGCACCAATAATACGTTCATCATCGTAGGCAAGCCTTTGACGACCCACCTGTGCGAAGAGCCCGTTCTTAGCCACCAGTTTTGCCCATCCTTCATAGACGTTGATGGAGCCTTTGCCTGACTGTCCCCAAACTCCCTGGTGCTGGATGTTCAACTTCATCTGCAACCACGGTCTTTCGTAGCCCACGACCAAGCGCTCACGTTCAATCACGAAGTTCGACCTGCCATCAATCTTTTCGTCTTCATTCGAAAGGCCGCCATCACGAATTTCGCCACGTGACATCATCTGCAAGTCCAAAGTCAGCAGATCCTCTTTCTCCTCACTTTGGCAAGCAGCACTAAGCGACACCATCAGCAGTCCCATGGTGGCAAAGGCTCTGACGGCAAAAACATGGGGCTTCATAAGAATCACTCAAATTCAAAAAGATCAATGAATCCTGTTAACTTGAACACGTCCTTGATGTCATCATTCATGTGGCACATCACCACACGACCACCTCCTGCCTTGGCTCCTTTCAGGATGCTGAGCAAAATGCGCAAACCACTGGAAGCGATGTATTCCAGTCCTTCACATTCGATGATGACATCCCTTCCTTCTGCCTTGTAAAGAGGTTGCAGGATTTTCTCTGCCTCCAAAGCGGATGCTGTGTCCATTTCTCCTTTCAGACTGACAAGGTACTTGCCTTCTTTTTCTTCAATTTTTGTTTCCATCGTTTTAGTTTGTTTGTTTATTTATTGGATTATTAGTTGACATTATCTATTTCTTTGCGTAGGGTCAATGTGTTCGTCCCGTCAATACGCTCATAGTTGATGCTGTCCATCAATTGTCTGACCAAGTGAATGCCCAATCCACCTACAGGACGTTCTTCCACTGAGAGGGTCGTGTCCACCTGCAGTGCCTCCGTCGGGTCAAAGGGAACACCTTCGTCAGTGATGATGAATTTCAGCCACTTGCCGTTCGATTTGGCACGGATGGTGATGTCGCCTTCTAATCCCACAGGATATGCGTAGTCCATCACGTTCACGACTGCCTCCTCCACTGCCAACCGGACATTACCTGCTAACTTGGGCTCCAGGTTCAGGCGTCCCGTGATGTCCTTGACAAACTCACTCAGAACCTTGATTTGACGAAGGTCATTCTTCAAAGTCAGCGTTTCATTCAGCACCTCCTTTTCCATTACAGGCGAATAACGAATAGCAAGCATGGTCAGGTCGTCGCTTTGTTCCGCTTCTTCCACAAACTGATTCACAGCACTTGTCATCGTCTGTAAAAGTACCTGAGGAGTTCCATCGGGAACGAAGCCCTGCAGCACAGCCTTCACCCGCTCCAGCCCGAAGAATTGACGTTGGGCATTCCTCGCCTCCGTCAGTCCATCCGTGTATAAGAACAACACGGAACCAGCCGTGAGCATCTGCTCATGTTTCTCATATTTCACATCCTCAAACACACCCACAGGCAAATTGGGTTTGGCGTCCAGACTAGTGAGAGGTGACCAGCCCACGCGCTGGGCGATTTCTGTTGTCTGTTGTCCGTTGTCTGTTGTCGTGATAATCAGAGGCTTGTCGTGTCCCGCATTGCAATAATGGAGTCTTCCTGTAGGTAGGTCAAGCACACCAATGAAGAGCGTGACGAACATATTCGACTCATTGCCGTGACAGGAGGTCTCGTTAATGATCTGCATCATACGAGCCGGATTGTTCTCATGCGCTGAAGATGAACGGAACAGCGAGTGCATCACTGCCATCAACATGGCTGATGGCACCCCCTTACCACTCACGTCACCAATACAAAAGAAAAGTTTCTCATCGCGCAGGAAGAAGTCAAAGAGATCGCCACCCACCTCACGGGCTGGCACCAGCGACCCGAACACGTCCAAATCGCTCCTCGTCACACTGTTCTTCCGAGGTAACATCTGTGTCTGGATATCCTTTGCAATACGCAGTTCGCTACCGATGCGTTCCTGTTCCATTTGTGTCGCCTGTAAACGTCTGTGACTTCTCACAAACAACTGAATGATGACAGCCAACACCACAATGGCTGCCAACGTCATCCACATGATGTAACGGCGCATATCATACAACTTGCCATACACCTCCTTGTCATAGCACACCGTCACCATTTGCCATCGTGGCTCGTTCGCCTTGTTGGCATAATACACATAGCCTGATTCACCACGCTCCTCATCGTAGAAAGGAAAAACCGTCACACGCCCCTTTGCTTCCGGCACTCTCGCCACTGTACTGTCGTTCACCATATCCACAATCTGGGTGACCAATGCTGGACTCACCTCACTGTCGGCAGGACCTGCAATCAGCGCACCTTCCTGACTCATCACCAACGAGAACGAGGAAGGATTGATATGACGCAGATTCACCACCTCACTGATCCAGTCCGTTGCAAGGTCAACAAATAAAACTGCCACAGGCTCTCCATTCTCATCTCTCACTGGCAAACCATAAGTGGTGACTACACCTTTTGCACCCTCAGCATCCATATAAGGCGAGGTCCATTTCACCGTGTCGCCTCTCATGGCTGTCTGATAGAAAGTTCTTTGGGTATAATCGTGCTTCTCTGAACCAATTTGCACCACCTCTATAGAATCTTTCATTTGGCGGGCATACGGTTCATAATACTGCCCATTCGATGGGTAATAGTAAGGCTTGAACGCTATACCAGCACCAATCAGGTTATCAGACTCATCCTTCACCATATTGATGAGCAGCCTATCCATATAGTCAGTTTCATCCAAGTGCCTCTCCACATGCCACACCTGACTGCTCACACCCATCTCTGCCTTCGTGATGATTTCCTGAATGCGCAATGCAGAAGTCACCAAGTCCCTTAACGCACTCTTCTCCAGTTCCTCCTCTAACAAACCACGCGTGTATTCGTACTGAATTACCGAAAT
>JBGUGM010000295.1:0-1608 GCA_045111535.1 Bacteroidaceae bacterium | reverse complement strand
ATCCGCATATCTATGGCGATGCGGTGGCAGAAAATGTAGGTCAGGTGTTGCAGAACTGGGAACAACTGAAGATAAAGGAGAAAGGGGGCAACAAGACTGTACTGAGCGGTGTGCCCAACTCACTACCTACCCTTATCAAAGCTTATCGCATACAGGACAAGGCACGCAACGTGGGATTCGACTGGGAAGATGCCTCTGGGGCTTGGCAGAAAGTGAAAGAGGAGATTTCGGAATTTGAGGAAGCCGTGGGCCAGTTGAGCAAGGAGGAAGCCGAGGCAGAGTTTGGCGACGTGATGTTCAGTCTGATCAATGCGGCTCGACTGATGCACATCAACCCTGACAACGCGTTGGAGCATACCAACCAGAAGTTTATCCGTCGCTTCAACTACGTGGAAGAACATAGCATCAAGCAGGGGCGCAACCTTAAGGATATGACCTTGGAGGAGATGGATGCCTTGTGGGAAGAGGCAAAGAAAAAAGATATTTGAACTTCTTTTGCCATTTTTCATTGTAGATTGAGGGGAAATGAGTAATTTTGCACCCTCAAATTTTATACAACTATATGGCATTTATTGAAACGAACAATTTAAAGGGCGACATTTTCGGTGGTATCACGGCCGGAATTGTCGCCTTACCTTTGGCTCTTGCCTTTGGTATTCAAGCATTTGGAAGTATTGACGACCCATCTGCCAGCTCTATGGGAGCATTGGCAGGTCTGGTGGGTGCCACCCTTTTGGGCTTCTTTGCCTCTCTCTTTGGTGGTACGCACTCACAGATCAGTGGTCCTACGGGACCAATGACAGTAATTACTGCCACACTCATCAGTGGTGTGTGGGCTTCTCAGCATTCGCTCAGTGCCGTACTCATCAGTATGTCGATGGCAGGTCTGTTCTGCGGATTGTTCCAAATCCTTTTCGGCATCATCAAGATTGGCAAGTACGTGAGATACATCCCCTACCCTGTATTATCAGGCTTCATGAGTGGTATTGGTGTAATCATCATCCTACAACAACTCTATGCACTGGTAGGTCTGAAATCGCCTGTATTGGCAATAGATATGATATTGGAGTTGCCTGAGCGCGTTGCAGCAGGTGTGTCATACGAGGCTTTGCTAATGGGCTTGGGCACTATCGCAATTATCTGGCTGATGCCTAAAATCACCAAGAAAGTGCCTGCTACGTTGGTGGCGCTACTGGTAATGACGGTGGTATCGCTGTTCTTCAAGATGGAAGAACGCTTGTTGATTGGTGCTATCCCAGGTGGTTTGCCTATGCCTTTCTTCGCTAACGCCAACATCTCTCTGGCAGGCATCGACTGGTATGAGACCATCAAAGTGGCTATCGTGCCTGGTCTGACATTGGCTGGTTTGGGTAGCATCGACACCTTGCTGACTTCTGTAGTGGCAGACAACATTACCAAGACACACCACAACAGTAACCAGGAACTGATTGGACAAGGTATTGGCAACATGATGGGTGGCCTGTTCTGTGGCATAGGAGGTGCAGGTGCTACGATGCGTACGGTGGTGAACGTGAAGAGTGGTGGTCGCACCAAGATTAGCGGTATGATTCACTCTATCTTCCTGCTGGCTATCTTGTTAGGTCTTGG
>JBGUGM010000294.1:0-3448 GCA_045111535.1 Bacteroidaceae bacterium | reverse complement strand
GCCTTTTTCTCTTCCTACGAAGGGAAATACACCATCATGGACAACCTTGATGAGAAAGGCGATCCTGTCATCCATGCCCGCAACGAGATTTACAACTCGGAGTACGTTTATGTCACGGTGGTGCTCCGTGGCACACTCCACATGATTGTGTCAGGCACTCGCATCGAGTTGAAAGCCAACGACTCCCTCACCGTCACGCCTTGCATGAGCGTCACCATCGAGGAGTCCCGATGCATTTACTTCACCTTCCTCACCAGCAGTTACTTGATGTTGGACATGTACAAGCGCACCAACGTGATTAACAAGATGCACTACCATGCCTTCAAGTTCCGTCATATTCGTCTGGATGCCGAGAAGATAGCCGTCCTGCTCGAATGCTACAAGCGTATCAAGCGCGAGCATCAGCAACCCGACTACCCCATGAAGGAAGTCGTGCTCCGAGCCTACCAGTCTGCTTATCTCGCCAAGTTCTTCTCCTTGCTCGAAGGCACCGAACGTATCAACTACGTCACCAACAGCCGCCAGTACGCATTCTTCAACGAGTTCCTCAGTCTGCTCAACCAGCAGCACAAGGCTGAGCGAGCCGTTCAGTACTATGCCAAGCAACTCAACATCACGCCCAAGTATCTCTCCTCCATCGTACATAAGTTCACGGGCATGACTGCTTCGCAAGCCATTGACCAATACGTGGTGTTTGCCATTAAACAAACACTTTACAGCAACGAGTATAACATCAAGAAAGTCAGCGAGGAATACAACTTCCAAAGCCAGAGTTTCTTCGGACGCTACTTCAAGCGCATCACGGGTCTTTCACCCAACGCTTACCTCAAGAAGAACAACATCAAGTCCATTAATTTCGTACAAAAGAAAAAGGAGAACTAAGCCATGCCATACGCAGAAAACAAACAGAACATGCGCCACGCCCCTCGATTTGTGGAATACGTGGACATCTTTTCAGGCGCAGACATCACTCCCTCTGCAGGAAGTAAAGACAACATCGTGCTGTTCGACACGTTCGCTGACACCAACCCGCTCGAACCCTTGCGCTATGTCCCTTCCACCAAGATCTACCAGAGCATCAGTTATTACGTGCTGGAAGGAGAAATCATTTACGAAATCAACGGCAAGGACGTCACCCTGACCAAAAACACCGTTCTCAACGTCATGCCAGAGAACACCATCGAGGTCAAGGAAGTCAGCCCCGACATACAATACTTCATGGTGGTCACCTACCCCAAGGTATCCAACCAGATATTCAAGGAGATAGGGCTCACCTACAGCAATGCGCGCCTGTCCTTCCAGTATTTCGCCACACCCGTCAACGGGCAGCAGATGCAGGACTTCTTCCGCATCTACAACGACATCAAGCGCGACATGCTGGGACCCGACTACGAGTTCAAGGCAGAGTACATCCGTTCCCTGCTCAACGGCATGATGGTCAAGAACATCAATGTGCACCAGTACGACCCCGTGCCCCTCGAAGGCAACAGCAACTCACGCCAGTACGACGTCTATTGCCGATTCCTCTCACTGCTCAACAAGCATGCCATCGAGCAACGCACCGTGCTCTTCTATGCCCAGCAACTCAACATCTCCAGCAAGTACCTCTCCTTCGTCTGCACCAGTTACAGCAAGAAGAACGCCTCCGCATGGATTGACGAAGCCGTCATCCAGAAAGCCAAGGCACTGATTCTGGTACACCACTACTCCCTCATCGAGACCAGCGAAGCCCTCCACTTCCCCACAGTCAGCAGTTTCAGCCGCTTCTTCAAGCGTGTCGTGGGAATGACACCAAGGGAGTTCAGCCTCAAGGAGTCAGTGTAAGTTGACAGTTGACAGTTAATTGTTGACTGTTGATGGTTGATATTTAGTAAAAAGATTGTTTTTATATTTATATGCGACTTATTCCTTTGTACACATGGACAAAGGGGCTTCATTCCATGAAGATCTCACAGTCCAATTTCCGTAAGCAACCATGGGCAGGAGGAGTCACCCTGCTTGTATGCGTCATCATTGCCATGCTCCTGGCAAACCTGCCACTCACGGCACACTACTATCATGAATTTCTGGAGACCAGCCTCTCCATGACCATCTCCAACGAGACCTTCACCGTCAGTTTCCCGCAGGACATGACTGTCGAGAAGTTCATCAACGACATCCTCATGGTCATCTTCTTCTTCACCGTCGGGCTCGAAATCAAGCGTGAAGTCGTCTGTGGCGAACTCTCCAGCGTGAAGAAAGCCCTCTTGCCCGTCATTGCGGCAGCAGGTGGAATGGCAGTCCCTGCCCTCTTCTACACACTCTTCAACTTCGGCACCACCACCGCAGGAGGTTGGGGAATCCCCACAGCCACCGACATCGCCTTTGCCGTCGGTATCATGTCCATCCTCGGCAACCGCGTGCCCGTCTCGCTCAAGGTGTTCCTCACAGCCCTTGCCATAGCCGATGACCTCGGCGCCATCCTCGTTGTGGCATTCTTCTATGGCGGCGACATCAACATGCCTCTGCTCTTCATCGCCCTCATCCTCCTGGCAGCCATCTTCGTCATGAACAAACTGGGCGAGAAGCGCATGATGTTCTACCTCATCCCTGCCATTGTCGTGTGGTTCCACTTCTACTACTCAGGCATCCACTCCACCATGTCAGGTGTGGTCATGGCATTCATGATACCGATGGACGCACGTTTCAACCAGTCCTACCTCAACCGCAACAACCGCAAATACATCAGACGGCTCAAGCAATACGACAGCGACGAACTCGAGCAAGGGGTGCCCTTCCCCAATGGTCCCCAGCGCCACTGCCTGCGCCGCATGAGTTACGTCAACAACAACTCCATTGGCATGTCCTACCGTCTGGAACACGTGCTCGACCCTTGGGTCAACTTCCTCATCATGCCCATCTTCGCCTTGGCGAATGCAGGAGTCGTCATCCCCGACGTCAGTTTCTTCAACATCTTCCAAGCCCTTCCCCTCGAAGGCGCCGGCATGGTCGGCATGGGCATCTTCTTCGGACTGCTCTTAGGTAAACCCGTCGGCATCACCCTCGCCTCCTTCATCGCCATCAAGTGCAAGATTGGCGCCATGCCCGAAGGAGCCACCTGGAAAATGCTCTTTGCAGTCGCCTGTCTCGGAGGTATCGGCTTCACCATGGCCATCTTCGTCGACACCCTCTCCTTTGGCGAACTCTGTCCCGAAGCCACCGACATGCTCCGTTCCTCTGGCAAGATAGCCGTCCTGCTCGGTTCCCTCAGTGCCGGCATCCTCGGCTCTCTGCTCATCACACTGTTCGACAAGATGCAGAAGAAATAGACTTATACAGTGGGCATCCCTTCCATGTAGGTGAGCAAGACTGTTGTCTGTTATCCTTTCGAGTGCAAAGTTACGACATAAAAAAGGTGGGTGCAAGTTTGTGCGGAGAAAACTCATTTTGTCCGCACTGGTGCGGATTT
>JBGUGM010000293.1:0-9830 GCA_045111535.1 Bacteroidaceae bacterium | reverse complement strand
CTGCGAACACATGATGTTCAAGGGAACCGAGAAGCGAAAGGCATGGCACATCATCAATCGGATGGAGGTAGTGGGTGGTGACCTGAATGCATATACGAACAAAGAGGAGACTGTGGTGTATGCCGCCTTTATGAAAGAACACTTGGAACGTGCCACAGACCTCATCTTCGACATCGTGTTTCACAGCACCTATCCTCAGCATGAGATAGACAAGGAGTGTGAGGTGATTGTGGATGAGATAGAGAGTTACAACGACACCCCTTCAGACCTCATCTTTGACCGCTTTGAAGACCTCATTTACGAGGGAAACAGTCTTGGACATGACATCTTAGGCACAGCGGAGAATGTGAGGAGATTCAAAACAGAAGATGCACTCAGATTTGTGAAGAGGCTGTATCGCCCAGAGAAGATGGTGTTCTTCGTGTTTGGTGATGTGGAGTTTGAGAAGGTGAAGAAGATGGTGGGGAAGAGGATGAAAGGGAAGGGGTGCCTGGAAAATCTGGAATGTCTGGAAACTCCAGAAGGTCCGATACAGCCACGCTATGGCACTTTCACGGAAGAGAGAGGCACCCATCAAGCCCACGTGATGATAGGACGGGCAGGATATGGCTCCAAGAATGACAAGCGGATTGCCCTCTACTTCCTCAACAACATCCTGGGGGGACCAGGCATGAACTCACGGCTGAACATCGCATTGAGAGAACATAAAGGGCTTGTCTATACGGTAGAGAGTTCGCTGACTAACTACACCGACACCTCCACATGGGTGATTTACTTTGGATGTGATGAGGAGGATGTGGAGAAGTGCCTGAAGATAGTGAGGGGAGAATTGGACAAGTTGATGAACGAGCCGTTGACAGAAAGGCAGTTTCAGGCAGCATTGAAGCAAATCAAAGGACAGATAGGGGTGGCTTGCGACAACTTCGAGAACTATGTGCTCGATATGGCAAAGGCTTACCTTCATTATAACAAATTCGAGGGAATGAAAGATACCATTGAGCATCTGGAGAAAGTGACACCACAACTCTTGCAGGAAGTGGCACGAGAGATGTTCGATGCAGCGGGGTTGACAACACTTATTTTTAGATAGAAAGAATACGATTTATGAGAAAAGTAATAGGAATAGGAGAGACGATTTTGGACATCATCTTCAAGAATGAACAGCCCACAGCAGCAGTGCCAGGAGGCTCTACGTTCAATGGCATGATTTCATTGGGACGTATGGGGTTGCCTGTCACGATGATCACAGAGACAGGGAATGACCGTGTGGGACAAAACATCAAGCAGTTCATGGAAGAGAATGGTGTCAACAGCGACTACGTGTGCATGTATCAAGATGGCCGTACAGCCATCTCTTTGGCATATCTGAACGAGAGGAATGATGCTGACTACACTTTCTACAAGGATTATCCCAATGCACGATTGGACGTGGAATGGCCTCAAGTGGACAAGGATGACATTGTGATGATGGGCTCTTACTTCGTCTTGAATCCCGTGCTGAGAGAGAAAGTGAAGGAATTTCTCGACTATGCAACGAAGCAGGAAGCACTGATTTATTACGACATCAACTTCCGCTCCTCCCATGCATCAGAAGCCATCAAACTGCGTTCCACCATCCTCGAGAACTTTGAGTATGCCAGCATTGTGCGTGGTTCGACAGAGGATTTCCAGAATATGTTCAAGATTTCTGAGCCAGAGAAGGCTTATGAGCAGGAGGTGAAATATCATTGCAAGCAGATGCTTTGCACAGATGCAGAGGGAGAGATTTGCCTTTTCTCTCCCAACGTGACCAAGAAATATCAAGTCAATAAAATAGAAACAGTATCAACTATTGGGGCAGGAGACAACTTCAATGCGGGTATTGTCTTCGGATTGCTGAAGGAGGGTGTTAGCCGTGATGGCGTTGCCTCCATCACAGAAGAACAATGGGACCGCATCACTGCACACGGTGTGGCATTTGCTTCCGAAGTGTGCCAAAGCCTCAACAACTCAATCAGTAAAGAATTTGCAAAGAATTATGGAAGAAACTAAAGTAATTATGGACCATCAGAATAGCCCTGAGACTCCAAAGGAGCAGAGCGCTACAGCATCTTCAACCCCTACTTTTGAAGAGTTGGGTGTTTCAGGCGAGATTCTCCGTGCCATCCAAGAGATGGGCTATGTGTCGCCTATGCCTGTGCAGGAAAAGGTGATACCTTATCTGTTAGGTCACAACAACGATGTGGTGGCTCTGGCACAGACTGGTACAGGAAAGACTGCAGCGTACGGTTTGCCTGTGTTGCAGAAGATAGACACCAATCGTACCGACACACAAGCCATCATCATGGCTCCCACACGTGAATTGTGCCTACAGATTACAGACGATTTGAAGGATTATTCCAAATATATCAAGGGCTTGCATGTGCTCGCTGTGTATGGTGGTGCCAGCATCGAGCCTCAGATTCGTGCTTTAAAGAAGGGTGTGCAAGTGATTGTTGCCACTCCTGGACGTTTGGTAGATTTGATGGAACGTAAGGTGGCAAACCTCAGTACAGTGGAGAATGTGGTGTTGGATGAGGCTGACGAGATGCTCAACATGGGTTTCTCGGAGAGTATTGACACTATCTTGGCAGGAGTGCCAGCAGAACGCAACACCTTGCTTTTCTCTGCTACGATGAGCAAGGAGATTGAACGCATCTCGAAAAACTACTTGCACGATGCCAAGGAGATTGTGGTAGGAAGCCGTAATGAAGGTGCTGAACACGTCAATCACATCTACTATATGGTGAGTGCCCGTGACAAGTATAATGCCCTGAAACGTGTGGCTGACTACTACCCAGAGATTTATGCCATCATCTTCTGCCGCACCCGTATGGAGACACAAGAGATTGCTGACAAACTCATCAGAGATGGTTACAACGCTGAATCCTTGCACGGAGAACTCTCACAGGCACAACGTGACCTGACCATGCAGAAGTTCCGTCAGCACCGTACACAATTGCTGGTGGCTACTGATGTGGCAGCACGTGGTTTAGATGTGGATGAACTGACTCACGTCATCAACTATGGTTTGCCTGATGATATCGAGAGTTATACCCACCGTTCAGGAAGAACGGGTCGTGCTGGTCGTTCAGGTACTTCCATTTCCATCATCCATGTGAAGGAGAAGGGAAAGGTGCGTGCCATCGAGCAGCAAATACAGAAGAAGTTTGTGCCTGGCATCTTGCCGACAGGTCAAGAAATCTGTGCCAAGCAACTTTATAAGGTGATTGACGACATCGAAAAGGTGTCTGTGGATGAAGAGGAGATTGCTCCATTCCTCCCCGAAGTGTATCGCAAGTTCGACATGATGGAGAAGGAAGACCTCATCAAGCGTATGGTGTCTATGGAGTTCAACACCTTCCTCAACTACTATAAGAATGCCCCAGAAATCATCCAGCCCTCAGAGAAGGGAGAACGTCGTGGAGACAAGGAAGGCTCTGGAGAGAAACGTAGTCGTGGAGAGCGTCGTGGCAGGGGTGGAGAACGCAGTCGCACTGCTGAGCCAGGTTACACTCGCCTCTTCATCAATCTCGGTAAGAAGGATGGCATTAATCCCAAGGTGTTCATGGGCTTCATCAATCGTGTGGCACAAGGAGCACGCATTGACTTGGGACGCATTGACCTCATGCAGAACTTCTCCTTCTTCGAGGTGCCTGAAAAGCAGACCAAGACGGTGCTGAATGTGTTGAGTGGTACTGATTTCGATGGCAGAAAGGTCAACGTAGAAGTGACTGACCAACCCGAGGGTCAACGTGGTGGTGAGAAGAAACGTGGTGGAGGTAACCGCTTCCATGCAGAGAATTTCCACACCGAGAAGAAGCCCAAGAAAGGCAGTGGTGTCATTCGTGGTGGTAGTGCCAAACCTAAACCTTCTCGTGAGGAACGTGGCTATACCTCTGCTCGTGGACCCAAAGGTGCTGCTGAATGGGCTAAGTTCTTTGAGGGACAAGTGGAGTCACAGCCATTCTACGAGAATTTCAAGAAGAAAAAGAAAAAGTAACGATAGATTATGGACAACTACGATTGGTTAGGCATCTACAGAAATCTCAACAGCGATTTCAGTACGAAGGAGGCACTTCCTGTGATTGGCATCACGGGCAATTACAATCAGGAGACCTGCACATTGGCTGAGGGTTACTATCAGTCGGTGTTGAAGGCTGGTGGCATTCCCTTCATCATTCCTCCTTTCTATGAAACAGACCATCTCGGCGAGTTGCTTGACCGCTTGGATGGCATCATCTTCAGTGGAGGAGGTGACATCAATCCGTTGTTGTTGGGTGAGGAGCCTGTAAAAGAACTCCACAGCATCACCCCTGAGCGTGACCAACAAGAACTGCTGTTGGCTCGTTTGGCGTATGACCGCCAAATCCCCATGTTGGGCATCTGCAAGGGCATACAGATTATCAATGCAGCCCTTGGAGGAACACTCTACCAAGACATCCACACACAGATGGAGGGCATTCGCATCAAGCACAGCCAAGACCAAGACCGTCGTTATCCATCTCATCAAGTGACTATCACGAAGGGTTCTATCCTCGAAAAACTCTTTGGTACTGAATTGGCAGTTAACTCCTTCCATCATCAGGCTTGCAAAGAGCCTGCACCTGGGTTGAAGGTGACAGCCATGAGTTCCGATGGTGTCATTGAAGCCATCGAAAGCAATGAGTTCAAATCCATCATGGGTGTGCAATGGCATCCAGAGACGTTCATTCTGAGGAACAATCGTGAGATGCTGCCCATCTTCGAATGGTTGATTGGAGAGAGTGCTGAGTTCAAGAAGGCAAAGGCGCTGCACAGCAAGATACTCACCCTCGACAGCCATTGCGACACCCCCATGTTCTTCCCACAAGGCATCAACTTCGCCTCACGTGACCCCAAGATACTCGTTGACCTCCACAAGATGACGGAAGGGCACCTCGATGCCTCTATCATGGTGGCTTACTTGGAACAGAAGGAACGTGATGAGGCTTCCCTTGAGAATGCCACAGCCAAAGCCAATCAAATCCTCACGCAGATAGAGGAGATGGTGGCCAAGAACTGCACGGCTGTGGATATTGCTTGGTCACCTGATGACCTCTGGCGACTGAAGCAACAAGGAAAACACGGCATCATGTTGGGCATTGAGAACGGCTATGCCATTGGTAAGGACATCAAGAATGTGGAAGCCTTCAGCAAGCGTGGAGTGGTCTATATGACTCTTTGTCACAACGGCGACAACGACATCTGTGATTCAGCACGAGGCAATCACGAGCATGGTGGTGTGAGTGAGTTTGGCAAGCAAGTCATTGAGGAGATGAATCGTGTGGGTATTATGGTGGACCTCAGCCATGCCAGCGAGGAGAGTTTCTACGATGCCCTCCAAATCAGCAAGACACCCATCATATGCAGCCATTCATCTGCCCGTGCTTTGTGTGACCATCCTCGCAATCTCACCGATGACCAGATGCGAGCATTGGCTCAGGCAGGAGGTGTGGCACAAGTGACCCTCTATCATGGTTTCTTGGTAAAGGATGATATTCGAGAAGCCACCATCCTTGATGCCATTGAGCACCTCAATCATATGGTCAGCGTAATGGGCATTGAGCACGTGGGCATTGGTACAGACTTCGATGGTGATGGAGGCATTCGTGGTTGTGCATCAGCCAGTGAACTCATCAACTTCACTCGTCGATTGCTCCGTGAACGCTACACAGAAGAACAGATTCAGATGATTTGGGGAGGTAATTTCTTGCGTGTGATGAAGCAAGTGCAAGCCTATACTTGATGGTACACTTTTAACTTTATATCCCCCACTTCAATCACATCCCCTTCTTTCAGTTCCGTTCCTTCATGAGTTAACTCCACCCCATTCAGTCGGGTGGAGTTTTTTGGTGTTCTCCAACTATACGTAGGGTGAGCAGGACGTGAGTTCACACATCTGCCCATGCAGAGGTTACAAGCGTGTTGAAGCCTTGAGCGGATACCCTTCGGACACTCAGTCCTCCATTGTCCGTTCTGAATCTTCCAACCCCCTTCCGAGGTGCGTGTGAACTGACATTGGAAAAGGTCTATGCTTTCCTCCTCCAATGCTATCACATTATATGCCTCCTCAGCCATTCTGCCCAAGGTGACGATGGTTCTGGCTTTCGACAGTTGACTCTCCAAATCCACCTGATTGCCGTTGATATTGATATAGGACTTCATCATTTCATCCTTTTTCATTTTTTCATTCTTTCATTTTTTCATTCTTTCATTTTTTCATTTAGCGTAGCGTCACCTTCAGAGGGTTCCTCACACACATTGCTGCATGGCTCAGATGGGCTTCCCAATCCGTCATGGAATGGAAACCTGTATTAGGGTTCTTGTCCCATCCTGAACCAAAGTAATACGTATAAGTTGACAGTTGATGGTTGACAGTTGACAGTTGGGTGGTGGCAAGGATATGCCCTGTAGCGATGCCATTTTCACGTTGCTGATAACTCATGCTGATGTTCTTCTGAGGGAAGAGCAGACCCACATAGATTTTGCCCATCTGCTTAGCGAGTTCATCCCTGTATTTGGCATTATAGACAGAGGCATCGCCCAAGTCCTCATAGCCCATGTAACCGTTCTCTTGAGAGAGCACATAGGCAGTGGGATTGCTTTGGTGGATGACCGTACCTGCTGCCATCTGAGCAGGGTGGGTGAGTCCTTGATAACTGACTGTCACACGATTGAAATGACTGCCTGCATCCAATGAGATGATGCGTGTTTCCGTCACCTTCTCTCCTTTGTATTCTTGTTCGGGATAAGTGAACTTCACCGTGAAGCGGAGAGGGCCTTGGTCAAGTATCTCGAAGGTCTTGTAGCATTGTGGCATGAAGAGGCTCCCATCATCGTTCAAGAGGGCATTGGCACCCCCTCCGAGGGTAGGACCCACCGTGTAGCAATCCATTCCCTTCCCATGGTCCACATGATAACTGAAGGCATTGTAGAGTTGGTCTGCCAAATCACGAAACCCTCTTTCATTCAGTTGCTGACACACCGAACGCATCTCTTGGTTCTGTTCCGAAGCATACCAATGGTCAAGCATCAAGGCTGAAGTGCTTTTATTGAAGAGGTCATATCCCACAGCTCCTCCATGACCATACACACGATATGCCACCTTGTCATTCTCCCAACCAAACTCATCCTGACGCTCCACAAACAACCTGCCCTTGGCGACTGCTTCATAAGCTTTTGGAGTGCCTTGCTGCACCTCATACACAGACTTCCCCTTCCCACTCACTCCAGCCTGAAAGATGAGCTTGCCATCATACGTGACTTGCGAAGGAATCTCCTTCCCATCCGCATCAATGACTACCATATCCGTTGTCTGTAGTCTGTTGTCCGTAGTCTTCTTGATAGCAGCCACCTTCACCTCCACCATCTCCACACGAGCCGTCTTCACAGGGTTTGTCACAATAACAGTCACTCTCTGCTGAGCATTTGCCATCAGAGCAACCATCACAGCCAATACAAACATCAAGGTCTTCTTCATAAGTCAGTTAGTATTTTTGGCAAAGATAAAGAGAATTATTTTACCTACAAAACAAAACACAAAAAAAGACCCCAATACATGAAGTACTGGAGCCTTTCCTATATAATCTTTTGACTTCCTCGCCGCTACATCATGCCACCCATGCCTGGGGCACCCATTGGCATTTCGGGCTTGTCCTCTTTGGCATCGCAGATGACGCACTCAGTGGTGAGGAACATGCCAGCGATGGAAGCAGCGTTCTCGAGGGCTACACGGCACACCTTGGCTGGGTCGATGATACCCGACTCACGAAGGTTCTCATAAGTGTCCTTACGAGCGTTGTAACCGAAGTCACCCTTCTGGTTGCGCACCTTCTCCACCACCACAGAACCTTCCAGACCAGCGTTCTCCACAATCTGACGGAGAGGCTCCTCGATGGCACGCTTCACGATGTTGATACCTGTGGTCTCATCGGCGTTGTCACCTTCCAGACCTTCGAGGCTTTCGAGTGAACGGATGAAGGCTACACCACCACCAGGCACGATACCCTCTTCGATGGCAGCACGAGTGGCACACAGAGCGTCGTCCACACGGTCCTTCTTCTCCTTCATCTCCACCTCTGATGCAGCACCCACATAGAGCACAGCCACACCACCAGAGAGTTTAGCCAGACGCTCCTGCAACTTCTCCTTGTCGTAGTCAGAAGTGGTGTTCTTGATTTCGTTCTTGATTTGGTTCACACGGTCTTGGATGTTCTCCTTCTGACCCTTACCACCTACGATGGTTGTGTTGTCCTTCGTGATGGTCACCTTCTCGGCAGAACCCAGCATCTCGATGGTTGCCTGTTCGAGCTTCAAGCCCTTCTCCTCAGAGATAACCACACCACCAGTCAGTACGGCGATGTCTTCGAGCATAGCCTTTCTGCGGTCACCAAAGCCTGGAGCCTTCACAGCGCAAATCTTCAGTTGAGCACGCAGACGGTTCACCACCAGCGTAGTGAGAGCCTCAGACTCTACATCCTCAGCAATCACGAGGATTGGACGACCTGTCTGTGCAGCAGGATTCAAGATAGGCAGGAACTCTTGCAAGTTGGAAATCTTCTTGTCGTAGATGAGGATGAGTGGGTTCTCCATCTCACACTCCATCTTCTCCGTGTTCGTCACGAAGTAAGGAGAGAGATAACCACGGTCGAACTGCATACCTTCCACCACACCAATCGTGGTTTCACGACTCTTAGCCTCTTCAATCGTGATGACACCATCCTTGCTGACCTTCTTCATGGCATCAGCGATGAGCTTACCAATCTCTTGGTCGTTGTTGGCAGATACGGTGGCCACCTGCTCAATCTTGTCGTAGTTGTCACCCACCTGCTCGCTCTGGCTCTTGATGTGGTCAACCACCTTAGCCACAGCCTTGTCGATACCACGCTTCAAGTCCATGGGGTTGGCACCAGCAGCCACGTTCTTCAGACCTGTAGCCACGATGCTCTGAGCCAATACGGTAGCCGTTGTAGTACCGTCACCAGCATCATCGCCAGTCTTCGATGCCACACTCTTCACCAACTGAGCACCCGTGTTCTGGAAAGCGTCAGCCAGTTCAATCTCCTTGGCAACCGTCACACCATCCTTGGTGATGTGAGGAGCACCAAACTTCTTTTCGATGATTACGTTACGTCCCTTAGGACCCAGTGTCACCTTCACTGCATTTGCGAGTTCGTCAACACCCTTCTTCAGTTGTTCACGAGCCTCAATATTGAATTTCAATTCTTTAGCCATAGTTCTATTGATTATTTAAGGATTGCCAATACGTCGCTTTGTCTCATCATCAGGTACTTCACGCCCTCATATTCGAGTTCAGTGCCTGAGTACTTGCCATAGAGGACCTGGTCGCCCACCTTGACCACCATTTCCTCGTCCTTTGTACCGTTGCCACAAGCAACAACTTCGCCCTGCAGGGGCTTCTCCTTTACAGTGTCGGGGATGATGATGCCACCCACCGTCTTCTCTTCCGCAGGCTTAGGGAGCACCAGCACCCTGTCTGCCAATGGTTGAATGTTCATAGTTCTTTGTTTTTTGAGTTTATTATTAATAATGTATAGAATTCAATTCCACCCAAATCTATCCACAAAGACGATGCCAACGCAAGGAAGATACTGACAAACGTGACAAAGTGGCATAACTTATGACAAAATGAAGTTGAGATCACTTTGTACTGTAAAATAACGACAGAATTATTTTTTTCTTCATTTTTTCTTTGTTCTTTTTCTGCGCGGAGCAGATTCTCCTACCGCTTTAATATTTCAAAATCAAAGAGTTGCAAAAGGTTTAAATCC
>JBGUGM010000292.1:0-2107 GCA_045111535.1 Bacteroidaceae bacterium | reverse complement strand
AATGGATGTGTCAGCAAATGGCTCTCTAGACTTAGAACTTCAGTATATGATGTTAAGAGAAAAGAATCTTCAGTTAAGATTCTCTCTTAGCGATTTGTTGGCAAGAGATGCTAAAAGAACCTTCTATTATGGAGACGGTCATTACTTTTCTAGGCAAGAACGGATTGGCCCAATATTCCTTGTGTCCCTAAAATATGTATTTAATAAAGGTCAAAGGGTCGTAGAAGAATATCGAGATTACAATCCTTCTAACGACCGATTGAGATGACGAGTCCCCCAGTTTGATATAATATCAGTACCTTCTCACCTCACCGTGGTGAATGTCTCGTTGAGGGAGAAGGTCTTTTCGTAGCCTTTGGTCTTGATGGTGTAGGTGCTGCCCAGTTTGAAGGCAGGACTGGTGACGAGACTGGCACTGCGACGCATGGCGAAGGGGACGGTGATGGTGTCAAGGCACTTGCCGTTGGCATCGCAAATCGTGATGGGCTCGTCCTTCGCAATGTTGAGGCCGATGAGCAGAACGGTGGGCTGCTTGGCTGTGGCATTGGTGGGCACAGAGGGCATCTCGCCCATGCCGCCACCCACAGAGAAGATGGTGCCACCCTCAATGACGATGGGGGAGAAGTCGCAGTCGAGGCCTTCCTCTGGCGATCCCACCTGACTCCAGGCATAGACGCTGCCACCACGAACTACGATGGCCGTATCGGCATCCTGCTTATTGTTGTTGCCACCAAAAGGCATAAAGAAGCCACCTTTGGGGTTGGAGTCGACGGCATCGTTGGTGGTACTGCGTGCTGTGACGTGAGCACCATTGAAGGCGATGGTGGCGTTGGCGTTGACGGCATCGTCTGTGGCCAGCACGTCCACCTTGCCACCATTAAACTCCACACCTTGCTTGCCTTCGATGCCCTCAGCACCAGGCGTAGAGGTGCGAACGGTGACCACACCACTGTTTATCGTGATCTTGCCTTTCGAGGCGATGCCCTTGGTTGAGGCTACATACTTATGCTTGCCCATGAAGCCACCCATGCCTCCTTCCATCGTGCTGTCGTTGCCAAAGGGAGGAAAACCGCCTGGGAATCCACCTCCAAAGTCGGGCATCTCGCCCTCGCCAAAGCCAGGGAACCCTTCGCCACCAAAGCCAAAGGGCTTTTCGCCCAGATTATTGCCCGATGTCGTGACGTTGAGTGTCAGTTCCTCGATGGTGATGTCTTTTTTGCTCTTGATGCCCCTGCAGCCATCGCCAGTGGCAATCACGTTGAGTGTGCCCTTGCCAGAAAGCAGCAGTTTATCTTTGGCCCAGATGGTGGCACCCTTATGGTTGGCCGTATCGTTGCAGGCCGTGATGGTCAGTGTGTTCTTCGTGCCTTTTGTGGCTACAACCTCCACCTTTTTCTTGTTCTTCAGCCACAATGGCGCACCCTCCTGACTGGTCAGCGTCAGGTTGTCCAACTTCACCTTGGCCTTGCCAGCCGTCTTCAGCACCAGTTGGCCGTCATCGCTCTTACCCGTCAACTTGAGGGTGAGCTTATGACTTTTATATAGACTCTCAATTTCCACGTTAGCACCATTGACCGTTACGTTCACGCTATCCTTTACCTTCTGTTCAACCTTGGCTGTAGTTCCTTTATAACGGATGGTGATATCCTCTGCATGACAGACACTGCACATCATCGAAAGCAGTGCCATAAAAAGCATTTTTCTCATTTTGTGGTATTGTTTGTTTGGGGATTTGACGAAGAAACAAAGAATAAGTTTAGTCAGATTTTGACGATTAACAAATTATATGTAATTTTGCAGGCGATATGAAAATTGTAATACTAGACGGATTTACGGCCAACCCAGGCGATTTGTCGTGGGCTGAGCTGGAAGCGCTGGGCCAGGTGACGGTGTACGAGAGAACCTTGCCCAGTGAGACGGTGGCGAGAGCTGCCGAGGCGGATATGGTGCTGACCAACAAGGTGATTGTGAGCAGTGAGGTGATGGACCAGTTGCCCCACCTTCAATATATAGGTGTGCTGGCCACAGGTTATAATGTGGTGGACATCGAGGCTGCCCATCAGCGTGGCATCATAGTGACCAACGTGCCTGCCTATAGCACTGAAAG
>JBGUGM010000291.1:0-2127 GCA_045111535.1 Bacteroidaceae bacterium | reverse complement strand
TATGGCTATCAGGAGGTTATCACTCCACACATCGGTGGCAAGAATCTCTATGTGACTTCAGGTCACTACGCACACTACGGCAAGGATTCGTTCCAGCCAATCCATACACCAGAGGAAGGTGAAGAGTATCTGTTGAAGCCTATGAACTGCCCTCACCACTGTGAGATTTTCGCATGGCAGCCACGTTCCTACAAAGACCTCCCCTTCCGTTGCGCAGAGTTCGGTACGGTGTACCGCTATGAGCAGTCGGGTGAGTTGCACGGATTGACGCGTGTACGCTCATTCACACAAGACGATGCCCACATCTTCTGTCGTCCCGACCAGGTGAAGGATGAGTTCCTGCGCGTGATGGACATCATCAACATCATCTTCAAGGCGCTTGACTTCAAGGACTTCGAGGCACAGATTTCACTCCGTGACCCTGAGGACAAGGAGAAGTACATCGGTTCTGACGAGGTGTGGGAACAGGCACAGAACGCCATCATCGAGGCTTGTGCAGAGAAAGGTCTGCCTACCCGCACAGAGTTGGGCGAGGCTGCTTTCTACGGTCCAAAGCTCGACTTCATGATCAAGGACGCACTGGGTCGCCGTTGGCAGTTGGGCACCATTCAGGTGGATTACAACCTGCCAGAGCGTTTCCAACTCGAATACACGGGTGCTGACAATCAGAAGCACCGTCCTGTGATGATTCACCGTGCCCCATTCGGCTCGATGGAGCGTTTCATCGCTGTGCTGATTGAGCACACGGCTGGTCACTTCCCACTCTGGCTCATCCCTGACCAGGTGGTGGTGCTCCCTATCTCGGAGAAGTTCAACGACTATGCCAAGCAGGTGGCTGCAACCCTGAACGCTCAGGATGTGCGCACCATCATCGACGACCGCAACGAGAAGATTGGCAGAAAGATTCGCGACAACGAAATCAAGCACATCCCATATCTGCTCATCGTGGGTGAGAAAGAAGCCGCTGATGGCACCGTAAATGTCAGAAAACAAGGCACTCAGCAGCAAGAAACGATGAAAATTGACGATTTTGCAAAGAAAATTCAAGAAGAAGTTCGTCAAATGACAGAAAATTTCTAACTTTGCAGCCGATTTTGAATTAAAAACAATAAAAACTTAACTTAACACATACCGAAGGTAGCAAGCCAACCGAATGAAAGGTGACAACAAAAAACAACAGTACAGGGTCAACGAACAGATCCGTGTACCAGAAGTGAGAATCGTAGGAGACGGAATCGAATCCACAGTGATGCCAACCCGTGAAGCCCTGCGTCTCGCAGAAGATAAGGATGTAGATCTCGTAGAAATCTCTCCCAATGCGCAACCTCCGGTATGTCGTTTGATCGACTACTCCAAGTTCCTCTATCAGCAGAAGAAGAAGGCGAAGGAACTGAAGGCAAAGCAGGTGAAGGTGGAAGTGAAGGAAATTCGCTTCGGACCTCAGACAGGCGATGCCGACTATGCATTCAAACTGAAGCACGCACAGGAATTCCTGACTGACGGCAACAAGGTGAAGGCATACGTGTTCTTCAAGGGACGCTCCATCGTCTTCAAGGAACAGGGAGAAGTGCTCCTCCTCCGTTTCGCCAACGACCTCGAGGAACTGGCAAAGGTAGAGAGCATGCCATCGTTGGAAGGCAAGAAGATGTTCCTCACACTCGCTCCGAAGAAGGCTGGTGCTCCGAAGAAGAGTCAGCAACGCCGCGACAACGAGGCAGCCGAAGCAGCAGCAAAGGCTGAAGCCAAAGCCCAAAAAGAGGCAGAGGGACCCAACCCCAACAGCCCCTTCGCAGGTCTGGCAGAGAAATTGGCTGAGAAAAATGGGGAATAACCCGGAATATCTGGAATATCCGGAGAGCCCGGAACAAGCAAGCAACAAAGAAGTGCGTAACGCCCTGGTATATGCGTTGCCACACATTATTAATAATTAAATACATAAAAAAATGCCAAAAATTAAAACTAAGTCCGCTGCAAAGAAGCGTTTCACGCTTACTGGAACAGGAAAGATCAAGCGTCAGCACGCTTATCACAGTCACATCTTGACTAAGAAGACGAAGAAGCAGAAGAGAAATCTTGACCACAGCACGATTGTCGTGAAGGCAAACCGCAAGCAAGTGCTCGATTGTC
>JBGUGM010000290.1:0-6227 GCA_045111535.1 Bacteroidaceae bacterium | reverse complement strand
GATGAGGTGGTTGGCAAGTATATTCACAAGGTGCAGTTTGACGAACTGATGCAGACGCTCAACCTCCCGATGGAAGAGTTGCAGCAGTTTGCCACCGACGTGCTGGAGCGTTTCAACAACCCATACGTTGACCATCAGGTGACGAGCATCATGCTCAACTCCTTCCCTAAATACGAGACACGTGACCTCCCTGGTGTGAAGGTTTATCTCCAACGCAAGGGAGAACTTCCACAAGGACTTGTCTTTGGTCTTGCTGCCATCATCACTTACTATAAGGGTGGCACTCGTGCTGATGGTGCTCCGATTGAGCCCAACGATGCACCAGAAATCATGCAGTTGCTCAAAGACCTCTGGGCTACGGGTGACACGCAGAAAGTGGCTGAAGGTGTCCTTGCTGCTGAAAACATCTGGCACGAAGACCTCAATAAGACCGTTCCTGGTCTCACTGCCCTTGTCAAGAAAGACCTTGACCTCATCCAGGAGAAAGGCATGCTTGAGGCTGTCAAGACCATCTTGTAAGAGATTCACTCTTCATTTGATACAAAGACCCCTGTAAAGTTGGCTTTACAGGGGTTTGTTCGTATGATGTTATTGTACGCTGTCACATCTGTCTGTGTAGAATTTCTTGAAGTCTTCCCAACGATAGTAGGGATAGAGGTCGGAAGGAAGGGGTAGGGATGCTTCTGCACCATTGAGCAGACACTTGATAAGGATGGGCTGTCCTGGTTTCTTGCCATGATAGAATATCAGTTGGAGATTGGATGCCTTGCCCATCGACCAGTTCTGGTAGCAGTTCTTCACTTCGTAAGGGTCTTCAGGGTCAATGTCGGCTCCATTGATGCCCATGAGGATGGTGAGAGGACCCAAGCAAGTGTCGTGTCCGAAGCGGAGGTCTGCAATGCGCTGAGTCTTTCCACTGACAACAGCATCAGCCTTTTTGATGATGTCGCGCAAGATAGGAATCATGTCATAACGTGGTTCGAATACCCAAGTGTAGGAACCCAGATTCTCCTGCTCCCAACGTGCGGCAATCTCCTCGTCGCTGATGATGTTGCCCATCATGCCGTCGTGTCCAATGCTGGGCAGAGAGGTGTAGAGGTTGATGAGGTTGCTGCCAATATTGTTCATGTTGCCAGGCAGTCCTTCGGTGCTGGTGAAGACACGCGAAACGATTTTCTCACGCAGGTTGTCTGTGTATTTGAACTGCTGACGATTCTGCTCGAAGCGTGGTCTTGTTCTTGGGAATCTCTTGTAGTTCGGGTTCTGTCTGTCATCTGGCTTCACACCATCCAGCACCTTACGTGCAGATTCCATACGGATTTCAATCTTGGGATTGCACTGTGTCAGTTCCTGGCAGAAGGATGCCATACTGAGTACACAACGTCCTGTGAGGGAGGAAATGGCATAGATATCGCCACCATTCTTGAACACTTCGTTGAAGGTGTTGTACATGGTGCGTGCGATGTACTGGTGCTGTTCCCAACCGAGATCACTGAGTTCACTCACACTGGTGGCAAGTTCTGTCTTGGCGGCCATGAACTTCTCTCTGAACGCCTCACCCTCAGCCGTGAGCTGGTTCTTGGCATGTGCCTTGGTGAGCAGTGAGTCGAGGTCGCGATAGAGCATGTCGTTCCAGTAGTAACGAGAGCCGTGGCGACCATAGTGGCTGATATAGAAGGCAGTGTAGCCTTTGGGCGATTTTGTCAGCGTGACAGGCTTCATAGGATAGGGGTAGTCTTGTCCATAGGCTTTTCTCAGGTCAGCCTTCACTTGTTCGAGCGCCGGAACGCCCTGTGCCCATGTTGCGAGGGCAATTGCCCACAGAAGTAGGGCTTGGAGGATTCTTTTCATTGTGATGTGTAGTTTGAATAGGAAAGTAAAAAGTAAATAATCTTTGTCTTTGGTAAATTTTGCGCCACAAAGGTAATGAATATTTTTGAGAAAGAACGATAGAATGATAAAAAAGTTGCAGCTTTGTAGAAAAACAAGTGCCTTCGCAACATTTACTTCGGGGTGATAGAAAGAAATTCAGGAGGGTACATCGCTGTAGCCTCCTGAATACCCCGGGTTATTTATTTAATTACTAACTATAAGCACGTGTTTTATTGACACGTGTTTTGGGTGTGTCACTTAAACATCACTTGCTTGATGCTCTGCTGAATCTCGGCAGGCGTGTTCTTCGACTTGCAGGCGTCAACCATATAGCGAACAACATTCTGTGGAAGGGTTACTTTCTTCCATACATCGTTACGGGTCATCCAACGCCCTTTGAAAGTGGTTTTATCAATCATCTGCATTTCTTCAGGCTTCACAACAGGGCGTCCCATTTCGCTGTATTTGCCATTCTTGAATGTGTAAGTTCCATATTCGTGTGGCATTAGTATGACTTTCCCATCCTTCGATAGTGCAATCTCGGCACAAGCATATTCCCCGTCCGCACCATAATATTTAAACTGGGTGTAGCCAGATGCTTTGCCACATACGGTTTTCTTTTCACCGTCATATTGCATGGACTCCATCATCCATACACCGATGAGTTCTTTGTCTGCCACTTTGGTGTTTTGGGCACATACCTGGAGTGCGCTCATGAGCGTCACAGCCATTATTAACATTACTTTCTTCATACGTTTTAAGTTTTAATAGGTTTGTAATTGGTTGAATTGAACGGTGCAAAGTTATGGGCTTTCTTTCATGCCTCCAAACATTTCGGTTTGCATCTACTTTGCATTTGCGATGCAAACTGTTTGCAAACTCGCTATGCCCCGATACTCAGCACGAAATCATCCCACTCTCTGGCACCTCCTTTTTGACCAAACACCTTGTGATAGAGGCGACTACGCACGGTGCTGATGGTGCTTACGTCGCGATTTAGCACAGTGGCGATGTCTTTGGGTGAGATGCGTAGTTTGATGAGCAAACATGTCTGATATTCCAGTTCCGACATGGGGTAAAGATTGCGCAATTGGCTTGTGAAGCCTGGGTACACCTTCTTCAATTGTGTCTCCATCTCGTTCCATTCCTCTTCCTTGAGTCGCTGCCCTGTAGCGATGCGTCGTTGCAATGCGTGGTGCTCATCGGAAGAGAAATAGGCTGATTCCACAGATGCGATGGCTTGTTTGACGGGTTGTGGTCGCTCGTCATGTTCCTCATGAATTTGTTGTAACTGCAATTGCAGACGGCGTTTCGCTTTACGGTTGGCAAGGGCTATTTGTGCAATGACCAGTACCAACACGAAAATGGCAATGATAGCATAGATGAGTTTGTGGATGATGTTGGCTTGCTCACGCTCCTTGGCTGAGAGCACATAGTTGTGCATGTCGTCAGAGGTTGCTCCGTTTACCAAATCACGCTCAACAATGGCGTGTATTTCCGTGCCCCATTCCCTTTCGATGTCTTCAGCACGTTGCCAAGTGTAAACCCTTCCCATGCGTTGAATGGTGATGGTCGAGTCATTCACAACTATTAGTGGTCGAGGGTCTTCCTCCTCCAAATAGAGATGCTCGTCGTTACCTTTGTCAATCAACGTCACACCACACTTACTTTCTGGTCTCACCACCAGTGCCTGTTCTGTCTGCGTCAGTTTGCACTCATACATCATGCTGTCACCTTCATAGAGTCGCATCCACGTTCCTTCGTCGGCAGGATACTGATAGGTGTAACCCTCTGGAACTGTCACTTGTGTCATTACCCACACACCCTTTAACGAGAACGTTGGTCGCTTGTCTCTCATGCTGCAACCTGTCAGCAACACACTCACTGTTAACATCAATAGAACCTTTTTCATCTTGTTCCTTTTTTTGTATAAATATTTTGCTTGCAAAGTTACAGCTTTTTGTCTAAAACGGACTGAAAACGAGTTTGCATTTAGTTTGCACTGTCTAATTTCTAAGAAATTTCTTGATGGTATGACAGAAAAAGTCTATCTTTGTCGCCTAAATCAATCGGAAAGGTATTGATTGAAGATTTGGATAAAATAGAACCAAAACCAATGATAAGGATGAAAATGACGAAAATGATGCTGACCGTCATGTTTACGGTCTTTTTCTGCACGCAGGTTGCAGCGCAGGGTTTCCGCAGGGAGAACTTTCCCGAAGGGTCATATTCCCCAGTGACGAACATTAATCGCGGTGGGTATCCACGTGTACTGTCTGACAACAGCGTGATGTTTCGTGTGAACGCTCCGCAAGCACAGAATGTGCAGATAGATTTGGGCGGCACAAAGTATGATATGCAGAAGTCGGAGGGTGGTGCGTGGACAGTGACCACAAAACCACAGGTGCCGGGATTTCACTACTATTCGCTGATTGTGGATGGTGTGTCGGTGGCAGACCCTGCCAGTCAGACATTCTATGGATGCAGCCGTTGGTCAAGTGCCATTGAAGTGAAAGAGCCAGGAATGGATGTGTTTGAGGTGCAGGATGTACCTCATGGCGAAGTTCGTACCATCTATTACTATTCGAAAGTGGATGAATCGTGGCGTCCTCTGTTGGTTTATACTCCTGCGGGATATAACGAGAGTAAGCAGGAATATCCTGTGGTATATATTCAGCATGGTGGTGGTGAGGATCATCGCGGTTGGATGGAGCAGGGTAGGACTGCCCAGATCATGGATAACCTGATTGCTGCAGGCAAGGCGGTGCCAATGATTGTGGTGAGTTCCAACAGCAATGTGCAGTCACGCAATGGTGGCATGGGTGGCGGTTATAGTTGGCAGGGTATGCAGACGTTTCGTAGTGAGATGATTGAGAACGTAATACCATTCGTGGAAAAGACTTACCGTGTGAAGAAAGACCGCAAGAGCCGTGCCATGTGTGGTCTCTCAATGGGTGGCGGACAGTCATTCTACATCGGGTTGCGTGACCCCGAAGTGTTCGCTAATGTGGGTGTGTTCTCCACAGGTATGTTTGGTGGTATCTCAGGGGCTTCAAATTTTGACTTGGAAGCAGAGGTGCCAGGCATGATGACTGACACCAAGACTTTCAACAAGCAGTTTGATGTGTTCTTCTTGAGTTGTGGTGAGCAAGATCCACGCATTGAATACACACGTAACATTGTGAAGAAGATGCGTGATGGTGGTGTGGAGGTACGTTTCAATTCTTATCCAGGTGACCATGAGTGGCAGGTGTGGCGTAAGTCGTTGTATGAATTTGCACAATACTTATTTAAATAATGTGTTCCTAATTTATTTCTAACATAACCTAATCAATTATTGTAATGATGAAAACTAAACTGATTTTTACTCTGATGCTTGTCTTCACGATGAAGGCAGGTGCACTTTTTGCGCAAACCAAAAGTACGGAACTTGAAGAAGGTGGTACGGGACCTTACAAGGCAATCATGTATGAGGTGGAAGGATTTAGCGAGCACACCGTGTTTGCTCCGAAAGATCTTTCCAAGTTCAACGCCAAGAATCCTCTCCCTGTGTTGGTGTGGGGTAATGGTGGATGTGCCAACTCTCCTCGCGGACACGAAAAGTTCCTTAACGATATCGCTTCCTATGGTTATATCGTTCTGGCTACAGGTGTGATGCCTGCACAGGATGCTCCGCGTGGTATGGGCGGTGGCATGGGTATGGGTAGCCAGTCACGTTCTGAACAGCAGGTGGAGTCGATGGACTGGGCATTTGCGCAGAATGAAGACAAGAATAGCCCTTACTATCAGAAGATTGACACGAAGAACATTTGTATCTCGGGTATGTCATGCGGTGGTTTGCAGGCACTCTTCAACTGCTTTGACAAGCGTGTCACATCTATCATGATTTGCAATAGCGGTTTGTTCAATGGTGGTGGCAACTCTCCTATGGGTGGTATGCCAAGTGTACCTAAAGAGAAACTGAAGGACATTCATTGCCCTATCATGTATATGCTTGGTGGTGAATCAGATATAGCCTATGCGAATGGTATGGATGACTTCAAACGTATCACACATGTTCCTTCTCTTGTCTGTAACCTGCCCGTGGGACATGGTGGCACCTACAACCAGCCACACGGAGGTGAGTTCGCTATTGTTGCCCGTGCATGGCTTGATTGGCAACTTAAGGGTGACAAAGAAGCCTCCAAGATGTTTGTAGGCGACAATCCAGCCATTCTGCAACGTCCAGATTGGACATTGGAGAAGAACGACAAGATGAAGTAACTTTGTATTTAACGTGAGTTCGATGAAAATTTCTTATAAAATAATTGTTTAATTATTAGCACATTAGCGATATTTTTAGTAACTTTGTAGTG
>JBGUGM010000289.1:0-9488 GCA_045111535.1 Bacteroidaceae bacterium | reverse complement strand
GTCTCCAATGCCTCTTCGGGCTGGATGACCTTCGTGATGAGTTTGTCCACAGGTGCGGTGCCTCTTTCCAAGTAGCGGATGACAGCGCGGAAATCTTCTGGGGTGGCATTGCGGGAACCGCGAATGTCGAGTTCCTTCTGCACGAAGAGTTTCGTCGTGAACGTCACATCTGACTTCGCATAACCGATACAAGCCACACGTCCTGTGAATGCCACTTCGTTCACAGCCATTTGATAGGTGAAGGGGTTACCCACTGCTTCGATGATGACATCGGGACCAAAGCTACCTGTGAGGTCAACCAGGCGCTGATGCACGTCCTCTGTCTTCGTGTTGATGGCGTAGGTGGCACCCATCTGCTTGGCGAGTTCCAGTTTCTCATCGTCGAGGTCTGCAGCAATGACAGTGGCACCACGAGTGACAGCACGCACGATGGCACCCATGCCTACCATACCGCAACCAATCACCATGACGGTATCTACATCTGTCACCTGTGCACGACTGACGGCATGGAAGCCCACACTCATAGGTTCAATCAAGGCGCTGGTCTTGGCTGAGAGAGTGCCTGCTGGGATAATCTTCTCCCAAGGCATCACGATATATTCCTTCATGGCACCATTGCGCTGTACACCCAATGTCTCGTTGTGCTGGCATGCGTTTACCCGTCCATTGCGGCAGGAAGCACATTTGTTACAATTGGTGTAGGGGTTGCAAGTCACCACCATACCCACCTTCAGGTTCTCAGGCACCTCGCTGCCCACTGCCTCAATGACAGCACCAATCTCGTGTCCTGGGATGACAGGGTTCAGCGCCATGGTGTTACGTCCCAAGAACGTGTTCAGGTCGGAACCACAAAAACCGACATATTCCAATTTCAACAGAACTTCGCCTGCCTTCAGTGCAGCAGGCTTCTCCATCTCGATGATGTTCAACTCCTGAGAGTGAGTGATTTGAATCGCTTTCATTTCTTATTTCTTTATTTGTCTATATGAACGATATCCGTACACGATAATGAACAGGAAGCAAGCCAATGGGAGCATGAACGACATGTTCACCGCTGGCTGTCCCCAGATGACCTCTTGGTCAATCATCAAGCCCTGAAGAGGAGGCATCAGCGCACCACCTACAATTGCCATCACGAGGAAGGCTGCACCCAGATGGGTGTCCTTCGTATCCACATTCTCCAAAGCGATGCCGTAGATGCTGGGGAACATGATGGACATGAAGAGGCTGATAGCCACCAATGAATAGAGTCCCCACATGCCTTCGATGCAGATGGCACCAAGCGTGCAGATGGAAGCACCCACACCGAAAATGGTCAACAACTTGCGCGTATTCACATAACGCATGATGTAAGTGCCGAGGAAACGTCCCAAGAGGTTCATCGACATCGCCACGATGTTGTACACCTGAGCCGTTGCCTTGTTGATGCCCAAGTGGTCAGCATACTGGATGATGAAGGTCCACACCATGATTTGCGCAGCCACGTAGCACACCTGTGCAAACACTCCCTCACGATAGATGGTGTTGTGCCAGAGGTTGTGCATCGTCTCGCTGAGCGTATGCGTCTGACCTGCTGCTTTCTGTTCCTCGCTCTCCGTCTTTGGCATCTTCGTGATGGCGATAATCACCAGCACAGCCACCACCACGAGACCAATGGCTACGTAAGGGTTGCGGATGACAGCCAAGTCGTGCAGACGGATGTCCGCTTTCTCGGCTTCTGACAAGAGGGGGAAGATGATTTGTCCTGCTGCATCACGTTTGTCAGACAGCAGATGAGGCAATACGATGAAGGATGCGACTGCCATACCGCTCAACGAACCCACAGGATTGAATGCTTGAGCCAGGTTCAGACGGCGTGTCGAAGTCTCCTTGTCGCCCAAAGACAGGATGAATGGATTCGCTGTGGTTTCCAAGAATGCCAAACCGAAGGTGAGGATGTAGAGCGAGATGCAGAAGAAAGAGAACTCTTGCCATTCAGCCGCAGGGATGAACAGGAACGCACCAATGGCGTAGAGTGCCAAGCCCAACAAGATTCCGCTCTTGTACGAATACTTGCGGATAAACAAGGCTGCTGGAATCGCCATGGTGGCATAACCGCCATAGAACGCAAACTGAATCAGCGATGCTTTTGCTGCTGACAACTCCATCACAGTCTGGAACGCAGCCACCATCGGGTTGGTGATGTCGTTGGCAAAGCCCCACAAGGCAAACAACGACGTAATCAATATAAATGTGAAGAGGTATTTCTTCGATACTAAAGGTTTTTTCATCTGATTGTTATTTGTTTATTCCTTTTTACTCGGACATATTCTTGATATATGGTAATTCTGGTAAGTTTTTGAATCCGTAGAAGTGTTCGGCATTCTGTCCGAGGAACAGCGCCTTCTCGTCTTCTGTCAGTTCCTTCGATTTCGACACGAAGTCATACGACATCTTATAGGTGATGGCAGTGATGGTGCGGGGATAGTCGCTTCCCCACATCAGTTTGTCCATGCCCACCCAGTCGGCAGCCTCCTTGATGCTTCGGATGGCAGAGGGGTAGGGATAGAACTCCGCGTTGTAGAGCCAAGTGATGCCACCCGACTCCACCATCACGTTCTTGCCAGCCCTTGCCAACAGCACCTGACTTTTGAACGATGGGGTGGTGACCATGCCGAAATGACCTATCGCCACTTTCAGCGCAGGGCATTCCTCAATCACCTCCTTCATCTCTCCAATCTGGTGCTCGTCATCGCCCAGACACATGGACAACACCATACCCTGTTCCTCCATATATTTGAAGACAGGCATGAGCGTCAGGAGCGACTCCTTCATGCGGTGCCCAGGAAACGCGATGCCCTTCAGACCTGCATCATGCACCACCTTCGCCTCGTCCAAGGTCCAAGCCATTCCCATGCAGAAGAACCGCTCTGGGTATTGCTTTTGCACCTCCGTCAGGTACTCGTTCTGGTTGCCGTCAATGACTTCCTGTACCACCACGGCAGCACCCACCTGTGCATAATTCATGTTCGACAACAGCACCTCAGCCGAGTTCTCTTCGCCAATCATGAACGGAGGCATCATCTGCACCTCTTCGTCCATGAAGATGCTCCTGCCGTTCTTCATCGACAGAATCCGTTTTCCGTCCACCCATGTGTCCTGCTTCTTCCACAGGTGGGTATGTGAATCGACTATGAGTTTGCCCATGATACGCGCTTTTGGTCGCCAATGATGTCCTGTACTTCCTTCACGAGTTCCCAGTCAGGCGCTTCGTTTGCCCATTGGATGTTGCGCTTCACGTTCTCGGGATTTGCCGAAGAGAACAGCGTGCCCGCAATCCTTGGGTTGCTCACCGAGTACTGGATAGCCAGTTTCTCAATCGGGTACCCCTTCTCCGCACAGTGCTGAGCAGCCTTCGCACAAGCCTCCACCAGTGGTTTCGGTGCAGGGTGCCAATCAGGCACACCACGCTGTGACAACAGACCCATGCTCAGTGGAGAAGCGTTGACGATACCGATGCCCTTGCTCTCGAAGAAATCCATGAAATCTGTCAGTTTATCGTCGTTCAGGCAGTAGTGGCAGAAGTTCAGGATGCTCTCCACCGTACCCTCCTCCGAGTGTTCCACCACCCATTTGAGGTTCTCCAGTTGCAAGTCCGTGATGCCCACATGACCCACAACACCCTTCTTCTTCAGTTCCACCAGCGCAGGCAGCGTCTCATCCACCACCTTCTGCAAACCACCTTCCATGGCTGCCTGAAACTCGATGTCGTGCACATTGATGAGGTCGATGTAGTCGATGTTCAGACGCTCCATGCTCTCATACACGCTCTCGGTGGCACGTTTGCCGGAGTAGTCCCAAGTGTTTACGCCATCTTTGCCATAGCGTCCCACTTTCGTACTCAAGAAATATTTGTCGCGAGGAATGATTTTCAGTGCTTTGCCCAACACCGTCTCTGCCTTGTAGTGGCCATAGTACGGACTTACGTCAATGAAGTTGATGCCGCCTTCAATAGCTGTTTCTACAGCTTTGATACTTTCTGCCTCTTTGGTCTCATGAAAAACGCTGCCCAACGATGAGGCTCCGAAACACAGATGGGAAATCTTCATCCCCGTCTTTCCTAATTCTTTGTAAATCATATATGGTCTTGTAAAGTTGATCGCTATTCTTTCACCACGCTTGTTCCCAGTGCAAAAGCCTTTTCCAGATGTCCTGTCGAGACGAAGATGTCTGCCTTTGCCGAGATGTTGTCAATATAGTTCACCAGTTGTGCCTCAGGGATGCAGGGGAGCACGGGGCTGCCGAACTCCAACTGTCCGTGATGCGCCAGCACACAATGAACAATGAAATTGATTTCGCGCTTGTCGATGTCCAGTTCGCGCAACAGGTTGTTCAGGTAGTTTGCCGACATGTAGATGTGACCCAGCAGGAAACCGTTCTCCAGTTTCTCGCCCTCCACATTATACTCGCACAACTTGCCCCAGTCGTGGAAGAGGATGCTGATGATGATGCGCTCCACCTTGATGTCCTCTGGATAGGGATACACAGGATAGATGCCTTCCAGCAGGTGCAGCATCTGATACGTGTGGTTCAGCAATCCCCCGGGGAAGGCATGGTGCACACTCGTTGCCGCAGGGTACTTGCTGTACTTGGGGAACAGTTCGTCAGCCTGTTTGCGGATGAAGTCGATGAGCACCTTGTCCTTGCAGAACTTGATGAGCGCATCGATGGTTTTATTCCACACCTCCCGTTTGATGGGGCGGGGCACCAGATTGTACAGAGGATGATCTTCCGTTGGTGCTGCTCCTGGAATCATGTCCATATTCGTCGCCGACTTCTTGCCCTGATTCTCGCGGATGGTCAAGAAACGCACCAGTTGCCCCACCTTCGGACCACTCGTCTTCGGCACGTCAAACACGCAGATATTCTCCACCCCCTCCTCGTTCGCCACCTTCAGGTTCACGTAGGGTGAATTGTTACGAGCCACCGCATCCTGACGGCTCAAAACAATAAATTCTTTATTCATAAAAGACTCTTTTATTTTTTTTCGCCTACAAAGTTAATGGAAAAAAATGAGTGTGCGAAGAAAAAAATAAAAAAGGTTTTGTTTAGGACGCCTTTTCGTCAAAATAGTAGCCGAAACCCTGTCGGTTCGCAATGTTGGAGGCATAAGGACCCAACTTCTTGCGCAGACGGGTGATGTTGACATCCACGGTGCGGTCAGTGACAACCACATCCTGCCACACGCTGTCCATCAACTCCTGACGCGAGAACACCTGACCACGGTTGGCAAGCAGCAACTGGAGCAAGTCGAACTCCGTGCGGGTGGGCGTATTGCTCTTCCGTGAAGTCCTCCCTTCCCTCGTGCTTCCTCTGTATCGTGCGGGCAATGTTGAAGCAGGCATCGCCAATGCTCTCCAGTTCGCTGATCTGGCGAAGCATCGAACGGATCTTGCCCTTCGTCTCATCCGACAAGTGGGCATTGCTCACCTTCTCCAGATAGGTGGCAATCTCAATCTCCATGTTGTCGGCAATGTTCTCATACTTCTTGATGCGCTCAAACTGATGCTCGAAGTCTTTCTTGTTCTTCTCGTCGAGCAGGTTCCTCACCATGCCGAACATCCGTTGCATCCTCTCGGCAAAGTGCGTGATTTCCTTCTGCGCCTGCAACACCGAGATTTCAGGCGTCTTCATCATGCCAGCCTCCAGAAACTGCAGGTGAACGACGTTGTCAGCCTCGCTCTTGCTCTTCTTCGGACGGATGACAAAGCAGACGATGCGCTCGATTTGGGGCACAAACCAGACGAGGATGAACGTGTTGACCAGGTTGAAACTCGTGTGGAATGCCGCCAGCACAATGCTCAGTTTGGCAGCGTTGGCAAGGAAAGCCGCATGACCCGCCACCTCCTGCGTCATCGTCACGTCATAGCCCACAAAACCGCACACCGTGTCGATGAAAGGATGGAACACAGGCAGAATCCAGCACACGCCAAAGAGGTTGAAGAACATGTGGGCAAAGGCAGCACGTCGGGCTTGTGTGGAGGCCGTGAGCGCCGCCAGGTTGGACGTGACCGTCGTGCCGATATTCTCACCCATCACAAGGGCAATACCCTGATAGATGGGCAGTGCGCCACTCGAACACAGAATCATGGTGATCGCCATCACGGCAGCCGAAGACTGCACACACATGGTCAGGATGCCACCCAGCAACAGGAAGATGAGCGTCGTGGAGAAACTCTGAGGGTCGAACGAAGCAAAGAAATTCAGCACTGCCTCATTCTCGCCCAGGTTCATGTCCATGCCCGTCTGCCGGAGCGTGCCCAGTCCCAAGAACAGGAAAGCGATACCGAAGATGAAATCACCCACGATGCGGTGCTTCTTCTTGTAGATGAGGAACATCGCCACCACAAAAGCAGGGAAGACCAGATCCGTGACGCTGAACATCGAGCCACCCTCTCCACCTGTCATGGCAAGCGTCATGATCCATGCCGTCAGGGTCGTACCGATATTGGCACCCATGATGACCGAGATGGCTTGTGCCAGCGTGAGCAACCCCGCATTGACAAACGACACCGTCATCACGGTGGTGGCAGTTGACGACTGCACAGCAGCCGTGACGAGCACACCCGTCAAGATGCCAGTAACGCGGTTGGTGGTCATCGCACCCAGAATGTGACGCAGTCCTGGACCCCGCCATCTTCTGCAGAGCCTCACTCATCATCTTCATACCGTAGATGAGCAATGCCAGTGACCCAAGAAGTGTGAACGCAATCAATAAATTCATACCATGTTTTATTTTTCACGACAAAGGTACAAACAATTTTTCATACCTGCAAAGAAATGCCGGTTACAATTTTGTTACAAAGACCATAAGCCCCATGACTGTTGTCTGTTGTCCGTTGTCCGTTGTCCTTTCTCGCTGCAAAGTTACGACCTATATCATGCGCCTCCAAATTTATTGCCAAATAACTATTTTTGTGGCAACCTGTTGCCAATTTCGCTCAAAATGGCGGGTGTCTTTCGTAAGTGTTAGGGCTTTTACGAGGGAGTGACCACCGTTTTTATGAAAGAGTGACTACCGCTTTTACGAAAGTCTCACCTTAGCGTTTACGGGGGTGTTAAATTGTTAAATTGTTAAATTGTTAAACTCGTGTACACGTACACGCGCGTATAATAAATAATTATTACAGTACTCCCCCTATTAATCATCCCCCAAACCACAACAAATTTAACGAATTAACAATTTAACAATTTAACACCACGCAATTTTTTTTCATAAGTTTTATTTTGCTTTATCTCAGAAAGTTAGGAAAATGTATTGTTTTCGCTTTCCTAATTCTGTGGTCCCCTTTCTCCCTCTTTTTTTGCGATTCGCACCCCTCGTTTTTGACCTCGCCTCACCTCTTTTTTGTCCCTCTTGTGCTCAAAATTTATCGCTTTTCTTGCAAAACCGCTAGTCCTCTGGAGTACCCAGTTGGGACAAAAAAGGGGCTAAAAATGGAGGGGGGCATCCCGAAAATGATGTTCAGAGCATCAAAAATCTGGCATAGAAAGATAAAAATGCCCACTTAAATCCCCTTTTCTTGAAAAAACTGGGGGGGAGGTCTTGTTTTTGCTTTTGTGATATTTTGGGCAAAATCTTGCGACTATCAAGAATTTTTGCTATCTTTGCGGCATCAATATAATTGGAAACAAAATTACTTCATAACACAGACATAATAAGATGAAAGGCTTTACTAACACATTTTTGGTGGGTGCCGTGCTGTTCTTGTTGGCAGGACAGGTGGGGGCACAGAAGGTGACGAGATTCCGAGTGACGAGTCATGCGCAGCAGACCATTGACGGGTTTGGTGCCAGCGATGCATGGAGCATGTGGCAGATAGGGGAGTGGGAGGATTCCTTGCAGACGAAGGTGGCGGATTGGCTGTTTTCGTTGGAGAACTCTGCTGATGGTTCGCCCAAGGGCATCGGACTGTCCATCTGGCGTTTCAATGCGGGTACGGGAAGTGCGTCGCAAGGGGATGCGGCTCAAATCAACAGGGACACGCGGACGGAGTATTTCGAGAAGCAGACGGGGCAGCGAAGGTTCCTGAAACTGGCGAAGGAACGAGGGGTGCCGACGTTCTTGGCATTCTACAACTCGCCTCCTGTGCACCTGACGCAGAACGGGTTGGCGACCAACACGGGACGTGGGGGCACGTTCAACCTGAAGCCTGATGCTTATGATGATTTTGCAGCATACATCGCTGATATGCTGCAGAAGGCGGAGCAGGAGGATGGCATCCAATTTGAGTATGTGTGTCCTGTGAATGAGCCTGACGGGCATTGGAACTGGACGGGACCGAAACAGGAGGGTTCTCCTGCGACGAACAGAGAGATTGCCCATATCGTCCGTGAGATGAGCCGTGAGTTTCAGCAGCGTGGCATCACGACGAAGATTCTGGTGAATGAGTCGAGCGACTACCGCTGCATGTTTGCCACTCATCAGACGGACTGGCAACGGGGGTATGAGATTCAGGCTTTCTGGAATCCTGACTCTGTGGACACCTACGTGGGCAATCTGCCGAACATCGCGAAGGTGATGGCTGGACATTCGTATTGGACGAACACGCCTGTGCTCAAACCGGGTGACAGGAGATATGAGCGTACAGGGCTGTATGGCTTCAGAAAGAGGTTGAGGGAGGAGTTTGAGAAGGTGGATGCGGAGTTCTGGATGACGGAACTGTGCATCATGTCGAATGATGAGGAGATTCATGGTGGGGGTGGCTTTGATTTCTCGATGGAGGAGGCGCTGTATGTGGCGCGTGTGATGCATTATGACCTGACGGTTGCCAATGCCCGTTCGTGGCAATGGTGGAGGGCTGCAGGTGGCAATTATAAGGATGGGTTGATCAGGATGTATACGGGAAGGCAGAGGGGTGTCCGCGACTCCAAATGGATGTGGACCTTGGGCAACTTCTCCCGCTTTGTGCGTCCTGGTGCTGTGCGACTGGATGTGGAGGGACCCATGGAGGTGGATGGCTTGATGCTCTCTGCCTACAGGAATGCGGATGGCACGTTGGCAGTGGTTGCCATCAATTATGGGAAAGAAGCACGCCCTGTCAGCATTGAATGGACAACAGACAACGGACAAAGGCTACGGGTAGGCGAGCAAGGCTCGGGAATACAGACAACGGACGTGACTGCTTATCGCACATCGGATGTGGAGGGGGAGAGTTTGAAGAATGTGGGTAAAGTGGACTTGAAGAATGCGGTTTTGCCTGCCCGTTCTGTGACCACTTTTGTGGTGAATCAATAAATAATGTGGAAAAAGTTTTGCCATAACGAGAAAAGATTGTACCTTTGCAGCCGATAATTCAGAATTATGGCAAATTATAGCAACATCGCACTACTGAACCTTCTTGGACTTCGACTTACAGAGTCGGAGGTGAGAAAGGTGTGCGTGTGCTATCAAGCATAAAGGCATAGGAACAATGTTTAACCTTTCTCACAGCCGTGGGGAAGGTTTT
>JBGUGM010000288.1:0-12193 GCA_045111535.1 Bacteroidaceae bacterium | reverse complement strand
AATCAACTTGGAACCATCCTCGTTCACCACAACACCACGAGAGTCAACCAACACACCACCAGAACGCCAAGGACCCAGTGGAGAGTCACCGTATGCATAACGGAGGGCAGAGTTGGTGTTGCCCAATCCATATTCCTTACCGCTATAACCAGAGAACACCATCACGTATTTGTTGCCCACCTGACGAATAGAAGAAGCCTCGAAGAAGTTGAAGTCGAGTGGGTTCTGACCCTTATAGAGCGCTTTATACTCACTACCTGCTCTGTCAAGCAGACGACCATCAGCGCTGCTGGCAGGAATGAAGGGGTCAATAGGGTCTGTACCCTGACGCTTGCTATACATGGTGTTCTGGTCGAGCTCAACAGCAGTAGAATGCTGGAAACCATAGAACACATAGGCGCGGTAGCCTTTATCGTAGTCAGGATCTTTCTTGTCAGTGATGTTTTCGATGAACACAGAAGGGTCAAAGTCGATGAGTGAACCTTCCACACACTGACGGCCATCAGGTGTCAGGTTGACTGGAGTGAAAGGGCCATCAGGACGGTCACCCTTACATACCATCGGGGTGCGACGCCATCCACGAGAGTGAGGATAGAGCCAATAGGTCTTCTTACCGGTTGCCTTATCCTTGATTTCCACAAGGTCTGGAGCATACATGGTATCCCATCTGCCATCCACATACCATGAGAAGATAGGACCTTCGTCACGCCACTGGCTGAGGTCTTCAACAGGTGCAGACCACATACGCACGTCATTACCACAGTAAGCCGTGTAAGTCACGTCGTGCGAACCAATGATGTAAGCACGATACTTGCCTGGATTGTCAGGGTCTTCAAAGACACGTGGTTCGCCATCTGGCAAGTGCTCCCACAAAGGGAGATAAGGGTTCTGTGCATTCATGGAGAGTGCGCAGAACGAGAAAAGAATCGAAAGTAACTTTTTCATTGAGTTAGTTCTTTTTAATATGGTTTGTATTTGGTTATTTTAATTGATAGGCGTTATACTTAATGACTCAAAGCCACTACTTGTCCTGCCTTGACCGGTATCTCATACTCATTGATGCCGTCATGGGTGGAAACAAGCGACAGACCTTTGGCTGTCAGGGTGTCCTTGCAACGGAGACGGAGGGTACCATCCTGCTGAGCCTTGATGGTGGCAGTCTTGAGTGTACCGTTTGCCCATGCCACACTCACCTCATAACCACCACGAGCACGGAGTCCACTCACACTACCCTCTTTCCAAGCATCGGGCAAGGCTGGCAAGAGATGGATGGCTGGATGCGCAGCAGTGATAGGGTCACTCTGCATCAGCATCTCAGCAATACCTGCCGTGACACCGAAGTTTCCATCAATCTGGAAAGGTGGGTGAGCATCGAAGAGATTGGGGAAGGTACGTCCATTGGGATATTCACGTTCGCGACCCTCATTAGGAAGCAAACGAAGCATATTGCTGATAATCGTGAAGGCATGGTTGCCATCAAGCATACGTGCCCAGAAATTGGTCTTCCAACCAAGACTCCAACCCGTCGCCTGGTCACCACGTTGCTGCAAGGTCACACCAGCAGCCTTCCAGAGTTCAGGTGTAGTGTAAGGAGAAATCTGATTCGATGGATAAAGTCCATAAAGATGGGAGATATGACGGTGCTGGTCACGTGGGTCATCAAGGTCTTCACGCCACTCCTGCAACTGTCCGTACTGTCCCACCTTCATCGGTGGCAACATAGGAATCGCCCTTTGTAGTTTCTTTTGGAAATCAGCATCCTCGTTCAGAATCTGCGCTGCTGCCAATGCCTGAGTGAGCACATCACGGGCAATCTGGTTGTCCATCGTACAAGCAGCACACACTGTTGATTGCTTACCGACACCTCCATGTTCTGGAGACGTGCTGGGCACAACGAGCAATTCGCCATCGCGCTCCACCATAAAGTCGAGATAGAACTCTGCTGCTCCCTTCATGACAGGATAATATTCACGCAAGAAATCCTTGTCGAGTGTATATTGATAGTGTTCCCACAGATGGGTCGTAAGCCAACCGCCACCATTGGGGAACATGCCCCATGTAGCACCATCGATAGGACCTGCAATGCGCCAGAGGTCGGTGTTGTGATGTGCCACCCAACCACGGCAACCGTACATCACACGGGCTGTCTCTGCACCAGTCTCGCTGAGGTCTCTTGTCATCGTGAAGAGTGGTTCTGCTGTCTCGGAGATGTTGCACACCTCAGCAGGCCAATAGTTCATCTCCGCATTGATATTAATGGTGTATTTACTATCCCAAGGTGCATTACGCTTGTCGTTCCACACACCCTGCAAGTTAGCAGCCTGACCACCCTTCTGAGAAGAAGAGATCAGCAAGTAACGACCATAGTTGAAAAGTAATGCCACCATACCCATATCGGTGCTGTTGTAGAACTTATCCAAACGCTGATCAGTGGGCAGTTTCTGGTTATCAGAAGATGTCAACGAAAGGTTGACACGGCTGTATTGCTTCTGGTATTCACTCAAATGACGTTTCAGCAACTGGTCAAACTTCATTGTCTCGGCATTCGCCAAAAACTGCTCGTTCTTCTTGGCAGCATCGCCACTAACATCGTGATAGTTGACGAAGTTGGTAGCAGCAGAGATATAGAGGGTGGCTTCTGTTGCCCCTTCCACCTTGATGGTCTCACCATCCACCTTCACAGTACCATCTGCTTTCACATCAGTACGACACTGTGCCGTCAATGCAGCAGGAATTCCTTCTTGTTCCACACCCTGAATGGTGGCGATGAGCGTCTTGCCTTCGGCTTTCACAGTGAGTGGAAACTGGCATTTATGCGAAGCGGTGAAACTGAGAGCACCCTTCTTGCTTGCCTTTACATTCACCACCACAACACCATCAGCCAACGAAGCAATGACACGACGGGTGTACTTCACATTATTATATATATAGGAAGTCGTGTTGATGGCTGTCTGCAAGTCCAGTTCACGTACATAGTCCTTTACCTCCTTGTGCCCGAACTCCATATCGAGACTGCCCACCGTGAGGAAACGCATTCCATGAGGACCCTTGATGAACTCCTTGTTGATCAAGTTTTCAGCATCCCTCTCCTTGCCTTCAAAGATCAGGTCGCGCACCTCGGTCAAATATTGCAATGAAGTGGTACTGTTGTTGTTGTGAGGGCCTCCACTCCAGAATGTCTCTTCATTCAACTGGATTTCCTCTGTTTCCGTACCGCCATACACCATGGCACCCATACGCGAGTTACCCAATGGCAAGGCTTCAAGCCAAACCGTAGCAGGACGGTCATACCACAGCCGTTGGTCATTATCTAGTTGTACACTTGCTTTAGCAAAAAGCGAGAAACTCGCAAACAGGAGGGTCATCAAACCCCATTGCCCATAGTGATTCTTTTTCATGTTTATGTTATTTATATGTTATCTTCTGTATCATCTGTCCAGGATCACCGATGATGAACGACAAAGTGTGGCGCGCCTTATTACGGTCAACGGGCAACGTCACCACAAAGTCTTTCCTGTTTTCTATCACCTGCAACTTCCAACTCCATCCCCACTCCTCAAAATGGTTCTCGCACACCACAGGTTGGCAACCATCCACACTAACACCAAAGCGGTTGCTTCGGTCTGTGGCAATAGGCCAGAAAGGCACGGCTGAAATGCAGAGCGTGATGGAATCGCCATTGAACGCACCATTCTCTATCATCAGGTCAATATGCTCAGAAGAGAGGGATGCAGGATCCTGCACTTTATCCAAGGGTTCACCCAACTGCAAAGAAAGCCAGTCGGTGCCGATGCCCTCAATGAGACGGAAAGGTGCTATCGTCTTCACCTTGTTCAAGTTCACCTTATTGGCAAATTCCGTCCGCTCCTGGTTTTTCGGTAAACAATAGGCAGTTGTCGGCGCCTTGACCAATTCAGGCATCATTTGGTATTTGGCAGTATATCCAGGTGGTATCTCCGATATCATCTGATTCCACTTACCACCCAATTGAGTGTTATATTCGTGAGTCAAGGCATTGATGCTATCGAATGCCGCCGTGGATTCTTGTGCTGCCTCGTCACTTCCTGTCTCGTGATTCCGTTGTGCCATCAAGAACTTGCGGTTCATCTGATAGGCACCCTTCACTGAATAGCCCAACATCTCAAAGAAAGCAGGACGATACTGAATCGGAAGACTTTTCTGGATGGCATCCACACGGTCGCTGATTGCCTTGTAATCTGCCAAACGCTGTTGTGCAGCACCCGTTTCAAACGAGAAGTCTGTATCATGCAATCGGCTGTTCTCTTTGTTATCCCACTCGAACTCATAGCCCATAAACTCAGGCTTACGTTGCCATGCCAAACGATAGTAATGGTCGAGAATCCACTGAAAGTCCTTCTCATACTGCTTGCCATAGACAGAGGCAAGCCATTGTGCCTGATATCGGTTTACATTCTGATAGGAAAATGCCGACAAGTCCCATGCCATGTCAAAGAATTGCTGCATCTCCACCTCCATCGGCTTGATGTCACCCACATTCAAAAGCCAGTAACGGTCAGCACCCGCATCATACGCCTTCTTCAGTTCCTCGTACATCAGCATAGGTGCTGTAGTGGAAATCCATATATTGTCATGGGGCACACCCAGATAACTCAAATGGTAATAAACGCCAGAACCACCTTGACGCTGACGCTCAGCCTCGTTCGACACTCGCTTCATATAACCAAAGTTATCGTCAGGCCACACCAACGTGATATCCTCTGGCACCTGAAGCCCTGCATCATAGATGTCAAGTGTTTCCTTGTATGGCACAAAAATCTGTGGAATCTTAGCGGCAGGCTTCTTCTTGTGTGTTTCCAGAATCTGACGCTGGTCTGCCATCACCTGTTCCAATGTACGTGCCCTCACCTTCGGGTCAGTAGAACCTTTCATTGCCTCATCGTGCAGACCGCGCATACCCATCGTGTAGATGTTGTCATACTGTGCCGTTTCCCGAATACGGTCATCCAGTTTCTTCCAGATGGTTTCCTTGTTTGTCAGGTAATTCCACTCGCCATCCCGTTCTTTGCTCCATTCGGAAGGAGCCGCATTGTTGAAAAGCAATGGTTCACAGTGACTGGTCGTAATCATGATGCCCCACTCTGCCGCCTTCACCTGACTCTCAGGATGACTATAGAAAGCACCTGTACAAGTATGCATAGCAGGAGCCAACATGTTGGCTTTTAGACGCAACAACAGTTCACAAACCTTATCATAGGTCTTGGGGCCAATGTCTTTCAACTCCCTTTCAAAGTTCTCTGCCGCCCATGTCTTCAAACCCCAGTCCTCATCGTTGATGAAGACGCCACGATATTTCACCGTCGGTGCTTTCGAAGTGTAATTCTCTTTATAGTTCAACGAAGCCCTCTTCTGTACAGGTACATCCGCAAACCAATACCAGGGACTTACACCTATCCGCTCACTCACATGAAAGACACCATAGGCAGTGCCTCGTGCATCACTACCTACGATATAAACCCGCTTCCCCTTCGTCACGATCTTGAACCGTTCCCATCCACCACGAATGTCCTCCACACCCACTTCTTCCGTCAAACCCAACTGCTCCAGTCCGTCCACCGTGGCAACCACCACCACAGGAACATCTGCATAAAACTCAAAAGCCAGATGCGCATCTGGTCCCAAGCACATACTTACATTCGGACGTACACCCGTCACTCGTTCCACATCCTCCGCAAACACATTCGCCACCTTCTTCACCAACGCCACATCATCATGAACCAATACCACACGGCACTGCTTCAAATCGACTGCACGAGCCGACATGAAACAGCACAATACACCCACTAAAAAGAGGCTTATTCGTCTCATCTCTTTCCTATCATTCAATGGTTAATGAGTAAAAGTCCGTAGCGTTTGCAAATTTACGCATTTCCTTGCAAAACTACGACACTCTCTTGTATCTTTTATTTCAAACTTTGTAACATTCACTGATATTTTGTCTCAAATCATCGTATATAGACCTTTCTGCCCTGATAAATATAGATGCCATGTGTCGGGTTGACCACTTCCTGTCCTTGTAGCGTGTAGTACTTGTTCGTCGATGGTTGAGAGTCGAAGATTGACTGTGGCGTCTCAATCGCTGTTGCCACATAACTATTCGCCACCAAACTAAGTTGCCCCAAGATGCAATCGCTCCATTCCACATTTGCAGCATAGAGGGCAATGACATAATCTCCTTGTTCAGCAATATCGAATTCAAAGGTCTGCTGTTCCAGCGTACCAAAACTATTAGAGGCAACATTACCAATGTTGATGGTAGGCGTGTAGGTCTGTTTAGCGATGCTCACGCTGCCAGAACGCTTCTCAATGTTCAGTTCCACAGGTGTAAAGTCGGGCTTGTTCCAATTGCATATCTTGTATTTCAACGTATAGTGACCTGGTGCCAAACTGAGCGTCGTCCCACCGTCAGAAAGACCGTATTTGGCCCACCCCTGACGAGCCTGTCCTCCGATATTGCGGAAATAGAGTCCATAATTCAAACCACGTGGCGAACCCGTGAACTGCAAGACACGGCACCCTGAGGTATAGCCACTGCTGTAACCCGTACGGCGTTCACTGCTATCGTAGGTAGTCCATCCGGCAGGCAAAGCCCCTCCCTCTGTGAAGGAGGAGGAAATGTTGAGTGTGGTCGGGGCTTGCAATGTCACTTCAACGGTGGAGATACTTGTCTCGCCGTCATTATCAGTGGCAACTGCTTTCAATGTATGCTTACCAGTCTTGGCTCCTGTGAGCGTGGCTTTGTATGGCTTGGCTGTACACGTGGCAAGCAGAGTCGTTCCATCATAGAACTCCACCTTCTCAACTGTTCCGTTCGGGTCGTCAGCGGTAGCGGTGATGGTGAGGTCGGGGAAGACGGTCTCGCCAGCAGGAGCGAAACTGATGTACTTCGTATCGGATTTTGGAGCCGTGATTCTCACATTGGGTGTGGTCTTATTGAGCGAGTAACGCTTGCAGAAGTTCCAAATTTCCTTGCCTGTATAGACTTGTGGCTCTTTGCAAATCCAGTGTCCTTTGTCTTTTAGTTCCAGTAATTTGACTTCGACGCCATCGTTACCAGGTCCCCATGTATGCATCTTTGCACCACTGAAACCGTTGTAATTATTCACCACCTTGTCTGTCGTCGAACAACCATTGTGCTGAATCCACGGGTTGAGGGCTGGTTGCACACCGCTGAAGTTATCAGCCGTTCCTTGAATATGCAGCAAGGGAATCGGACGTAAGCCTGCTTTGGGGGTAATGACCGACGGACCACTACAAGAAACAAAAGCAGCAATCTGGTCAGCCATCTTATTGATGGCATTGTACGTCAACATGCCACCCATGGAGAAGCCACCGAGATAGATACGATTGCGGTCTATCTTGTACTGTGTTACCATCTTTTCAATAATGGCTTTGATGAAGTTGATGTCGCGGTCGCCACCAGTATCCCACGCTTTGTCAATACCATTTGGGAAGACCACAACGAACTTGGCGGTGTCACACACGGCTTCCATACTTACGTTATCGTTCTTGAACTCGCTGTTCTGCATCCAGTTGGCATCTTGGTTGTAGCCGTGACAGAAGATGAGCAACGGACGGTTCTCGCCGAGGTTCCTTGGTGCATAGACATTGTACGAACGGTTGAGACCACCAACGGTGATATTGTCAGCCTTCATCGACAAAATTCCCACTGTGAGAAGGATGAGGGAAAGAATAGTTTTTTTCATTGAGTTTTGGTATTTAATATGATTTTACTTGATATAGACCTTTTTTCCGTTATAGATGTAAATGCCATGTGTCGGGTTGGCGACTTCCTGTCCTTGCAGCGTGTAGTACTTATTAGTTGAGAGTTGCGAATTGACAGTTGAAAGTTGAGAGTTCAATGCAACAACTGGCAATGCCTCATCAGACGGCACGAGGTAAGCAGCACGGAGATTGAGTGTTTGGTTCCAATCCACCTTCAAGGCATGGAGATGGACGAAGTTGTCCTCACGCTCCTCGCCATCAGTGGTTGGCATGGTACACAATTCCTCCAACGGAATGACAATCGCACCGACTTGAGCATCCCAATAGGGATCATTTTCGTTGAGAGACACTACAATCTGTTTCCATGGACCATGTGGCACGAGGCGATTGGCAAGGATGCGAAGCCCTGTGCCAGAACCATGCAGCACGAGTTTGTCATATTGGCTGATGTCTGCATACCGGTTGTGGTCAACATTGACAAAACCCGCCACAGCAGACCCTCCTGCGGCATTCTGATTCATACTCCAATTCACTGTCACTTCCTTGTCAAGAGGCTTCGCATTAGCATCGGTTCCATCCCATTCGTGGAACATGGAAGACGCCAATTCTATCCATTCGTCAGGTGCTTCAAACTCATCCACATTAACAAGGCTCACAATACTCTTAAGCACACGGTCTGAACGTTCAGGAAAGTATTGAGTAAGAAGTCTATTGCGTTCCGTCTGATAGGTTTCATCCACCGTATAAAGTTTGCCCTGGGTCGTGTAGGGATGCACATCGCGACGATAATCGCCCCAACGTGCAGCCTCATCATAGAGAGCAAGAGCGATGGTGTTATAAAGACTATCGAACACTGCCACAGCACTCTCCTCACCCAACAGACCATCTTCAGCCAGAACCACTTTGGCACGTTTCAGATAGCGACGGGCAAACTTCTCGTTCTTCAACAAATTCTGGAAGATGCCTGTAGGGTAATGGCTACCATTATCCTTGCCAAGCACATTCTCTTTGGGATTGTCAAGAATGAGTTCTGAATCCCAGCAAAGGAAACGGAAACCTTCGCTGTCTGCTCCTTGACGACGGATGGCATACCAGTTGTGATGATCCCAGTCTGTATTACCGCCTTATTGATTGATCAGCATATAATCGATAAAGGCATCTATATCCAGCAATGCTTCTTGCTCCGGGTCAGGATTGCCATCGGCGTCAAGTCCCTGCAGTTGGTAATAATAAACGTCATCAGCAGCATGCTTGGCAATCTGTGTCATCTGCTCATAGGCATCCATCGTACCCTGAGCAGCCTCCAGATGATTACCTCCATCTTCCTCCACCTTAATCACGTCAATATCGGTTTCCTCACCACCAAGATGATCCACACCGAACTTCTCATCCACACGCTCTGCAATGTTATAAAGTCCCCAATACATACCGTTGAGGAAGACGTGGACATAGAGGGCATTGACACTTGTCCAGCCCATCTTGCGCTGCATACGACGCGCCCACACATCACGGGTGTATTGTGCTCTAGTGCGATTACCTTCATCCCAATGCTGCCATGAATTACCGAAGTGACAACGCAACACGAGTTGATCAAACTTGTGAGGTTCATCCTCTCCAAAAAGGGGATATTTCAGGGTCTTCTTTCCATACTTCTCCTTAAAGACAAGACGGAAAGAGTGCTTGGGGTTCTTTTCTGCCAAACGGCCATGGCCACCATGCAGACGGAGTCCGCAAGAGACATGCATATCATGAGGCACCTCGTTGCCATTCTCATCGGTGTAAGTGCCACCAAAAAGTTCCACATTGGCAAAACGAGTCCAACCATGACCTGTATCATCACCTACTGGAGGTCCCGTGAAGATGTAAATGCCGCCCGTATCTGGGTCTGGTTCTGGATTGAAGAGATTGTCCTTATCTGTCAGTATGCTCAGCACAGGTAGCGATTTCAAGCCTTCACGAATCTTAGATGCCAACACAGGGTCAAAGGTCATCTCTGGATCCATCTCATAGTCAGCAATGGCAGTACCCCATATATCGGTGTAGTTACCCCACTCTTCAGGATAACCTTCTGGGGTATTCGTCTGGTTCAGCACATCATCGAGAAAGAGATAAGTGGCGGAGGTCACTTTGGTGAATGGTTCTGTCTCGGAAAGTGCTACGGCACGTACAATGGTGTTGCCCTCCACGCGAAGGGGCTGGGTATATGGCAGACTCTCCATTGTGGGTTCACTTCCATCAAGAGTGTAACGAATCGTCACCCCCTCTGGTAAATCCACGTCACATAGAATTTCTGTGGTAAATGGTGCATCGTAGAATCCATGTGGCTGACTGAACCGAAGTTTCTGTGCAGTAGCACTGACCGTCATACACATGGAAGCAAGAATCAGGTAAAAGATACGCTTCATTTTCGGATTTTGTAATAGTAAAAGTATTTCGTTGCAAAGTTACGCAAAAAATCCCCTTCAGGGGTTTTCTCCATGTTTCTTTTACCTTTCGTCAGGTTACAAACTTGAAATGACACACACACCAATTTGCAGTCATGTAACATTTACAAAAAGAGGAGGCTCGCATCCCTGCGAACCTCTCCCTCCAATCACTCTTATTCAATAACGTAAAAGAAATCAGATCTTTTGTCGTGCTTTATTGTGTTAATCTTTTCTGTTATTATTTGACATATACCCGTTCACCTTGGCTATTGAGATAGATGCCTGGTGCAGTAGGTGTTCCTTCCACTGGCGTTCCATTCATAGACACCCAACGATCTGTTTTCTTGCCTTGCTGCTCTACAGGCTTGATGTCTGTAGCCTGAGGTGCTTTGCGCTGCTTGGCATCAGCATTGCCGTTGGGGCGTGGCGGGAATTTAGGTTTGCCATTAGGTTTACCCTGTTGCATACGACGTGAACGCTCGTCCTTCATCCGCTGTAGGTGCATCTTCTCCAATTGCAGCATCTGGTTGTACTGCTGCTGGGTAAGGACGGTGAGGAATCGCTTATAGTAGGTCTCTTCCACATCGATAGTGGCACGACTACGGGCGAAACGGTTGGCGTTCATTTGCTCCAATTCCTTCTCAGAAGGACGTTGGGGCTTGGCTGCAGATTTGTCCTTGGGTGAAGGAGGGCAAGGATTAGGGAATTTCTTCCACACCTGCTTGAGTTCCTTGCGGTAATCGACATAAATGGGTACGAACTTGGCGGTCTTGTCTGCATCCAGTTCCAAACGCTGCGCCATTCGTGTAGCCACCTGCTGGGACAACTGTTCCTCGTTCATCTTCTGAGGCTTGTCCGGATGATTAGGCTGTGCCTTCAATGTGCTTCCTGCCATCAGGAGGAATGCTACTGCTATGGAAAGTATTCTTTTCATTGTTGTGAGTGTTTTTAATAATGTTATAATATTGTGTTGTCTATATCTTCGTAGATAGCAATCCACTCATCGAGGGCTTCGTCTGACATATATGTTTCGATTCCCTCTTGCTGGTCGGCCAACAAGGACGATTCCGTTTTCTCTGTTCCTATCAGGGCATAGAATGACACGCCTATCAGGAGCAGCACGGCTGCTGCCGCCGACATCCACAGCCGCTTGGGCACCTGATGATGCTGAACCAAGAGTTGAGATTTTGGAGCGGTTGCCATCAAGTGCTGATGCATCTCCTCAAAGAAACCATCAGGCACGGTGTAGGGCATCCGCTTGTCGTTGTTCAAAAACTCTTTCATGTCTTCCTATTTGAATAATTCTTTTTTTATTTTTTCTTTTGCATGGTGATAGGCAACTTTCAGCGTTGACACTGTACTGCCCATCACTTGACTTATTTCCTCGTAACTCATCTCATCGTAGTAGCGCATGTTGAACACGGTACGCTCCTGTTGACTCAATTGGAGAATCGCCTTTTGCAGACGGACACCTTCCACATCTTCCCAATCCACATGTTCTGAGGCTTCCAACCGTTTCACTAGCACATCATCCTCACTCAACTCAGAGATAGTCCGTTCTCGTATTTTTGCCAGATGACGAAGACTCTCATTAGTAGCAATCTTATATACCCACACTTTCAACATCTCTTTCTTTCTGAGTTTTCCCAATCCCTGGTACACGCGAATGAAGGTCTCCTGCATCACGTCTTGCGCATCTTCATGACTGACCACCATACGGCGGATGTGCCAATAGACAGGACGTTCGTACTGTTTCAGCACGGCTTCAAACGTCGGCATCTCATCATCTTGCCGTCCTATCTTGAACAGTCCCATGACCTTCTTTCTTCTACGTTAGTTATGGGTATAGACCTCCTATTCATAAAAAAGTTAATGCAGGAGAACTATTTTTTCAAAAAAAGTTTTCCTGCACCCACTTATATGTCTATCATCTCTTACTTCACAAAGATTGTTTTGGAAGGATTGGAACCCATCTGAACAATATTAAAACCCTTCTGAGGCTG